>VBOW01000022.1:0-54680 GCA_005893275.1 Candidatus Eisenbacteria bacterium
TACTCCCGTGTGACGCAGGGTGACCCGCGTCTTGTCGCCCTCGGGCTCGAAGGTGAGGGTCACCACCGACTCCAGCCCGCGGGTGCCTTCGGAGACCCAGGTGTGCTCGATGCGCCGCGGTCGATCGAGGGTAATGAAACGCCCATAGTGCGCCCATTCCCGGCCCTCGTGGCCAACGCAGTTGTAAAACAGGCCATCGACCTTGACGTCGAGGATCATGCGTTTGCACCCGAACCACGGACCGCCCGGGTTCTTGGAGTCGAGCCATACGTCATAGACCTCCGCAGGGCCCGCCGCGATGGTGCGAGTGAGCGTGAGCTCGGTTTGCTTTGGACGCGTGTAATTCATCGTTTCTTCTCCTTGCTTGCGAAAAAGGTCTCGAGTCGATCGAGTCGCTCGGTCCAGAAGCGCTCGTAGCGGTGCGCCCAGCGCGCGACGTCTCGCAGCGGGGCGGCGTTTAATTGCAGCGTGTGCTCGCGGCCGCGGCGTGCCCGCCGTACCAGGCCAGCCCTCTCCAGCACCTTGATGTGCTTGGAGACAGCGTTGAGCGACATCGCGAACGGCGCGGCCACGTCGGTGACCCGCGCCGGCCCGCGCGCCAGGCGATCGATGATCGCCCGCCGCGTGGGATCCGTAACTGCAGCAAAAACGTTTCCGATCTCGGTCATATAGTCAACCTATGGGTTGAATATATACCGGCGAGCAAGTCCTGTCAAGCGCAAATAGGAGAAGGGACCATGACGACTCAGAACACAATCACTCTGACCCGAGCTCCGGTCGTCCAAAACGCAGATGCTGATACAAGACCTGTCGCGGAAGTGTTTCGGGCATTTGTCGACCCTGCTGTAACGACTAGGTTCTGGTTCACAAAGAGCAGTGGACGGCTGGAAGCAGGCAAGCAGGTGACGTGGGACTGGGAAATGTATGGCGTTTCCGCCAAGGTCACCGTGAAGGAGATCCAAACGGACCGACGAATACTCGCCGAGTAGGGTTCCGAGTGCGGTGCCCCGACTCAGGTAGCGAATGCGATCGATTCCATAGGAGGGTTTGCCATGGTGCTGTGCGCGCTGAAAGCGTTACTCGAACACAACGTTGTCTTGAATGTCGTGGCGGATAAGGCGCCCGACGCCCACGTAAAGCGCTAATTCCGGGAACGGGTGGACCACGGGATGAGCCCCCATGTCCGGGCTCGGTACCTCGCGTACTCGGGATAACGCGCGAGCAGGAGCTCCTCCTCGAGCCGCACCTTGATCGCGAGAAACGCGATGACCGCGGCTGCGGAGATTCCGACGAACGCTGTTGGCTTCCGGAGGAATAGGCCAACGACGAGCATGAGGATCCCGGTATAGATGGGATGCCGGAAGCGGCCATAGACGCCCGTCGTCACCAGCTCCCCCTTGGGGCGGGGCTCCGGCGCGATCTGGATGACGCGGCGGAGGGTGACCACCGCCGACAGCATGAGCAACAACCCAATCACGCACAGCGCGGCGCCAACGGCGCTGGGTACGCCGCCCCGCATCCACAACGGTGGCTCGCGATCCACGAAATAGACTCCGGCGAAAACGCACAGGAGCACGGTCTGTGCTGCAGCGTAGATTTCGCTCTTGCGGCGCACGCTCATGGCATCAAGACCCGGGTAGCACTGGGTGGACCTCGGCGGCGACAGCCCTCAATCGGAGTACTCGACTATACTATGATCGTCGTTCACTCCACCACGAGGAGGATCCGTAAAGCCGTGACCGACCTCAATCCGCAGGCAAAGCAGATGGCCGACGAGTCGATGGTGCGAACGCTCGACGCGCAGGCGCGGGCGATCTGGCCGCAGGAATCCGAGCTGATCCGCCGCTATGAGCTGCCGGACAACATCCGCATTCTTGACGTGGGCTGCGGCCCGGGGGAGGGTTCATCGCGTCTCGCCGAGATGTTCCCGCGCGCGGACGTGCTCGGGGTCGACGTCCTCGACCGAAGTCTCGACCGGGCACGCGCACGCTTTGGGCACCTCGCGCCCCGCCTCCGGTTCGAGAATCAGAGTGCGTTCGGGCTTCGTGCCGCCGACCGAGCGTTCGACCTGACGGTGAGCCGCCACGTGCTCCACTCGATCCCGCATCCGGACCGCGTGCTCGCGGAGCAAGTGCGCGTGACCCGCCGCGGGGGCCGGTTGCACCTGATTCCCGAGGACTACGGGATGCTCCACTTTCAGCGTGCATCGCTCGATCCGCGGGATTTCTGGTACGAGGCGCCGGCGCGATTCGGCGAAGCCACGGAGACGGACTTATTCATCGGACGCCACGTATTCGCCATTCTTATGGATCTCGGTTTGACGGACATCACCATCGACTACGTCGTGGTCGACACGATTCGCGTGCCGCGGGAGACGTTCGCCGCGATCATCGAGGCGTGGCGGGACGGCTATGTGGAGCCCGTCGCCGAGTTCACGCGCTTCACGCGGAAGGAGGCGAAAGCGTACTTCGACCAGATGATCGCCAACATCCGCGACCCGCGGGGCTACGCGGCGTGGATGGTTCCCGTGGTCAGCGCCCGCGTCCCATAGCGCGGGCTGCGCCTGCGCCTTAGGCCGGCTTGCCTGGAGTCGTCGGGGATGCTAGCGTGCTTGCGCTCCCGCTGCACGGCTAGAGGCAAGACAAGGCTCCACACCGCCAGCGAGCTGGTCACGTAGTGGCGCACCAAGCGTAAGTCCCTGTACAGCGTCCTAGACCTTCGCTAGGGGTGGTAAACCCGCATGAGCTACGTCGATACAACGCACGCCCTCTGCCGTGAAGCTGCCCGGAAGCCGCGGTCTAGTCCTGCCCCAATCCTCCTGCTCCCATGCACCGCGCAAGCCCCGCCCAATCCATCCTGATCGATTTCGGAGGGACCCTGGACGCGGACGGCGAGCCGTGGAGCCTCCGATTTCACCGGGCCTACACTGATCTTGGTGGGCGACTGGAGTTTTCAAGCTTCGAGCCGGTTTTCCAGAAAGCGGATCGCGCCGTCTTGAACTCTCGAGGGATCAGAACCGCGGGCTTTCGGCAGATGGTGCAGAGCCAGGCTGAAGTGCTCCTTCGCCTTCTGGGTGAGGGTCCGGCGCTGGACGCGGGAGCGATCGCCGAGACCTTCCGATCGAGGGCCGTCGCGACCGTGGAGCGCAATCGGCCCGTCCTGGAACGGCTGCGCGCTCAATACCGCCTTGGGATCGTGTCGAACTTCACCGGAAACCTGGAGCCGTGCCTTGAGGAGCTTGGAATTCGACATTTGTTCGGTGCCGTCGTCGACTCCGCTGTCCTTGGAGCGGCGAAACCGGACCCGCGCCCGTTCGTCGAGGCGCTCCAGCTCCTGGAAACCCACCCCGACCAGGCCTGGATGGTGGGGGATAATTTCGAATCCGACATCACACCCGCTCTGAGCCTGGGCATGCGCGCCTGCTGGCTTAGATCCCGATCTCGCCACGCGCGCGAAGGCCATCCGCCGTGCACCCAGATAGGCTCCTTCTTGGAGCTAGAGGCTGTGATTGGCTAGCTTGCAGGCCCTGATCCTGGCCGGAGGCGAGGGGTCCCGGTTGAGGGCGGATGGAGTGGCGGACCCGAAGCCTTGGGTCCGTATCGGCGCACGGCCCTACATCGCCACCCTCATCGAGACCCTCCTCACGGTTGGGTGCGAGTCGGTATCCTGCCTCATACGGGCAGACGAGCCCCGGGTCTTGGGGGAGCTGCGCGAGGACTTCCCCGCCGATCGGTGCTTCGTGCATGCCTGCCACACGCCATCCTCGCTACACACGCTCGCGATTGGATTGGGGGTGACTCCCCCGGGGCCCGTGTTCTGCACCATGGTGGACACCGTCATGCGCCCCCCCGACTGGGCGTATGTCCACCGCTCCGTTGAGTCGCTCCTGGGCGAGGGCGCGGACGCCGTGCTGGCTGTAACCCCTTACGCCGAAGGCGACGGGGCGCTCTACGTGGACCGGGATCCCTCCGGATGGGTGCGGGCCCTCGGAGAGACCCCCTTCGGAACACCGATCGTCACGGGGGGCGTTTACGGGCTGAGCCCGGGAGTGCGGGCCCTCGCGGCGTGCGCGGTGGCCGAAGGCCGCTCGCGAATGCGCTCGTTCCTCCGCATGTTGAAGGAGAGAGGGCTCCGTGTTACAACGATCGAGGTCGAGAAAATCGTCGACCTGGATCGCGCTTCGGATCTGATCGCGGCTCGAGACCTCCTGGCGCAGTGGGAGAATAGACGCTCGTGAAGACCCGCCTAGGCCAGGGGATCCTCGTGGCGCTCTACAGGCGACCTTCCTACTCACCGCTACAGCACCGGATCAATGATACGGCCGTGCTCGACGAGACTGTGTCGCACCTCGCGGCCAAGGGTTGGGATGTCGTTACGACGAACGAAGCCGAGGTCGAGCAAGGGCGAATTCCCGGAGGGCGGCTCTACCTCAACATGTGCCAGGGCCCGCTCGCCTCTGAGTACCTCCTGCCCCTCGAAAACGACGGGGCGCTGATCGTAAACAAAGCGAGCAGCGTGCTGCACTGCCACAGGCATCGCATGGCCCGCCTGCTCCAGGAGAGCCGCGTTGCGTTCCCGGAAACCCTGATCATCCAGTCCTCGGATCCGGCCCACGAGCGGGATCGGCGGCTTGATTTCTGCGGGCGGCATCCCAGGGTGTGGGTCAAGCGCGGGGACGTGCACGCGGAGCGGCCCGAGGATGTGGTCTCCGTGGCATCCGGGAGCGTGAGCGGGATCATGGCTTCCTTCGCCGCGCGGGGCGTTCCATGGGTGGCAATCCAGGAGCATGTGCCGGGCCCCGTCATCAAGTTTTACGGCATCCGCGACGGCAGCTATTTCCGCTGGTATCCCGCAGAGCGCCGTGCCGGCCCGTTCGAGGGTCTCGTTGGCTCGGGCACGCTGCGCGGGCTCGCCTTCGAGGCGGCGGCGGTTCTCGGGCTCGACGTCTTCGGGGGGGATGCCGTCCTGCCATCCCCGGACCGTCCCGTATTGATCGATATGAATGATTGGCCCAGCTTCGCGGCATTACGATCGGAGGCCGCCCCTGCGATCGCAACCTACGTCGACCATAGAGCAAACCCTGGAGAGTCCGAATGAGCACCACCAAGGCGCCCTCCCTCGCGCTGCCCGGCCCTGCGTCCGAGAAGTGGTTCGACACCGAAGCAGAATATCTCGCGCCGGGGATTCAGAGCGTCGCACTCTTTGCACGGCTCTGCATCGACCGGGGTGAGGGGGCACTGCTCTACGACGTCGACGGCAATCGCTACATCGACCTGCTGGCCGGCGTCGGCGTGGCCAGCCTGGGGTATGCGCATCCGCGCTACGTCGAGGCGCTCCGGCGGCAGCTGGCGCGGGTTCATGTGGGAAGCTTCACGACCGAGAACCGGGCCGCCTTGGTGAAGCTCCTCGCGGAGATCACGCCCGGGGACCTTCGCCGAACGCAGTTCTACAGCGGCGGGGCCGAAGCCGTCGAGGCCGCGATCCGCCTGGCTCAGTCCCACACGGGCAAGAGCGAGGTGATCGCCTTCTGGGGAGGATTTCACGGCAAGACGGGCGGGGTCCTGCCGCTTCTCGGAAGCAACTTCAAGCATGCGCTCGGCCCGCTCATGCCGGGGCGGTACCTAAGCCCCTATGCTTCCTGCGCCCGATGCGCCTTCGACAAGACATTTCCATCGTGCGGCTGGCACTGCGTCGAGTTTCTCCGGCAGAAGATCGACGTCGAGACGGCACGGAACGTCGCCGCGATCCTCGTCGAGCCCATCCAGGGCACGTCGGGCAATATCATTCCGCCTCGCGGATACTTGAAGGAGCTGGAGGGGCTCGCGCGGGAGCTGGGAGCGCTTCTGATCTGCGACGAGATGATCACCGGATTCGGCCGCACGGGGATGATGTTCGGCGTCGACCACGACGGGATCGTTCCCGACGTCATGACGGTGGGGAAGGGCTTCGGTGGCGGGTTCCCCATGAGCGCCATCATCGCGCGTGAATCGGTCGCCTTCGCCAAGCCTTTCGCCAACCCGAGCGGGAGCTCGTCCAGCTACGGGGGAAACCCTCTCGCGGCGGCCGCGGCCCGCGTCACGGTCGAGACGATCCTCGCCGAGCGCCTCGTGGACAACGCGCGGAGGGTCGGAGACGTCATGCTGACCGAGATGAAGAGTTGGGAGCGGGAGATTCCGATCGTCAGCGACGTCCGGGGGCGCGGGCTTCTCCTCGGGATGGATCTCGTCGTGCCCGGAACCCGTCAATGGCTGGACAAGAAGACGACGCGCTGGATCTTCGACACCCTTCTCACCCGAGGGGTGCTCGCGATGATCTACAACCCGGAGGTTCGCATCAATCCTCCCTTGGTGATCAACGAGGAGTTGGCCATGGAGGCGCTGGCAGCGATGAAGGGAGTCCTGCGTGAAGCCTCCGATCGACTTGGCTGATAAGGGCGCGGAAGTCGAGGAATGGCTCGACCTCCGCTTCTTCCGGCCGCTCGGCTACTGGATTGCCAAGGCGCTTCAACCGACGCGCGTCTCCGCCAACCAGGTCACCTTGTGGTCTCTGGCGACGGGACTGGTCGCCGGGCACCTCTTCTACTACGCGGGCCCCTGGCCCGGCGCCCTTGGCTTCGTACTCTTCATCATCTCCGACATCTTTGACAGCGCCGATGGACAGCTGGCGCGGCTGCGCAGCGTCGAATCCCGGTTCGGGCGCATCGTGGACGGTCTCGCAGACAACCTCCGCTTCGCGAATCTATACCTGACCCTGATGGCCCGCCTCGCGGTGCAGGGCAGGAACTGGTTCGACCTTCTCCTTGTCCTCGCCGCCGGCCTGAGCCAGTCCCTTCAGGGCACGTCGGTCGACTTCATCCGGTTGTCCTTTCTCTCCCTTGGGCCCGGCCATCGGGAGCCCGTCGAGCTCCCCGAGGAGGTTGCCGTTCCGCGCCAAGGATCGCTCTTCCAGAAACTCGCCGCGTTCGCCTACCGGGCGTACGTGCGGAGGCAGTCTTGGATGTTTCCCCGAAGCATGGAGTTGGAGCGACGCCTGCGGCAGGGTCTCCTCCCCGAGCAGGAGATTCGTTCCTGCCGGCTCCGCCAGCGGGCCGTGGTGAACCTCTGCGCCTGGCAGGGCCATAACATCCGATTTGGCCTGCTTGGGGCGGCGGCGGTATTGGGCTGGATCGAGGGGTACCTCTGGGTGACGGTGACGGTGATGAACATCCTTCTTCTGGTGAGTGTGGCCCTCTATGAGGGGAACGCGCGGAACCTGCTCGAGGCCGTCCGTTCCGATGCCCTTGTCACCGTCGCCGAATCCTGACCGGCCTCCGCTGCGAGGCGTGATCGTCGGCGGAGGCGCTGTCGCGACGAGGGGCCACATCCCGGCCTACTTCAGCGCGCACCTCGCGAGACGATTTCAGATCCTCGGCGTGGTCGATCCCGCGCCCGGCGTTGCGCCGGGTCACGGGATTCCCGTTCTCGATCGTCTGGATCGGATCCGGGACCTCGGTCCCGTCGACTTTCTGGACGTTTGCACACCGACAGCGTTGCACCTCAGGCTTACCCTATGGGGTCTCGAGCACGGATTCCACGTGCTGTGCGAGAAACCGGTGGCGCTGAACCGGAACGAAGCGGAGCAGATCGCGGTCGCGGCCAAGCGCGCCGGGAGGGTGGTCCTGCCCTGCCACCAGTACCGATACAACCCCGCTTGGCTCAAGATACGCGAATGGCTGAAGGCCGGTCGCATCGGACGCTGGCACCTGGGTGAGTTCATCGTTCGCCGGACCGCCGCCGACGCAGGGGCCGGGGGAGCCGCCGACACGCCGTGGCGCGGCCGACGCGAGAAGAGCCGGGGAGGGATCCTCCTGGATCACGGAACGCACCTGATCTACCTGGTGCTCGACCTGGCAGGGCTTCCTCAGGAGACCCGCTGCTGGACCGGCCGCCTCCGCCGCGAGCCGTACGAGGTAGAGGATACGGCCCATGTTCTTCTTCGGTACCCCGACCGGGCCGTGACCTTTTTCCTGACCTGGGCGGACCAGACCCGCGCGACGAGCATTCGCTTCACGGGGGAGCGGGGTCTTATCGAATGGACGGAAGGGGTGCTTTGCCTGGACTGCGACACGGCGCACGAGCGCCTCGATTTGGCCAGGGAGCTTGCGAAGTCCGCCTATCCGAGTTGGTTCGCCCGTCTCTTCAGGAGATTCGCCGCGGCCATCGAGCGTCACGAATTGACGGTCGGCCTGCGCGAGATCCACGAGGTGGGAGCGGTCCTTGAGGAGTCGTACGCCTCCGCGGCGCGGGAGTCGGATGTCCTCGCCCAGGCGGCGCCGTGAGCCATCGAAGCAGGTTCCTCCTGTTCGCGCTCGGGCTGGCGGTCTTTTGCTATCTCCTCTCGCAGCTGCCCCTGCGGGATCTCGTAGAGAATGCGCGTCGCACGGGATGGCTCATCATTCCGATCCTGCTCGTGTACGGGGCCGTGTACGCGTGCTACAACGCCTCGTGGCGCGTGGTCATGTCCGACGAACGGACCCCCATCCCCTTCTGGCGCTCCTACGCGATCACGCTCTCCGGCTTTGCCATCAATTACGTCACACCGGTGGTGAATCTCGGGGGCGAGCCCTACCGCATCGCAGCCGCCACGCCGTGGCTGGGCCGTCGCCGCGCGACGGGGTCGATCATCCTCTGCACCATGCTGCACGGTTTGAGCCATCTGCTCATATGGCTGACGGCGATCGCGCTGGCGATCGCGTTCCACCCTCACGGCGAGATCCAGGTAGCGGGCTTGTCTGTCTTGGGGCTCATCCTCGTGGGACTCGCGGCCCTCTTGCTCACGCGGCACGATCAGGGGTTCCTCGAGGCGCTCCTCGACCTCTTGTTGCGGCTCCCGTGGCTCCGGCGATTTGTCCAGAACCTGGAGGCTCGGCGTCCAGCTCTCGCTGAGGTCGATCGGCAGATCATCGCGTTCTACCGCGGGCACCGGCGTCGCTTCTTTCTCGCGCTGGGTCTCGAGTACCTGGGCCGCTGCATTGCCATGCTCGAGTACGTCCTGATCATCTGGAGCGTGGGCATACACGTCACCGTCGGGGACGCCTTCATCATCGGGGCATTCTCGTCCCTGGTGCTGAATCTGCTCTTCTTCATGCCGATGGAGCTGGGGTCGCGCGAAGGAGGCCATTACCTTGCGTTCGCCCTGGTGGGACTCGGTCCGGAGCTGGGAATCTACGCCGCCCTCATCACTCGTCTGCGCGAGATCGTGTGGATCGGGACCGGGATTCTCCTCATCTGGTTCGCAGGGCGGTCGACCCCGCGGACCGCGTGGCTCAAGGAGGAAGTCGGCAACCCGTAGCTTCGCGCCGCTCAGTGGATCGCGTTCGAGCGCGGCTACAAGAGTGAGACCGCTAGGGCCAGCCCCCAGCCGAGTACGAGCCGTGGGGCGACTTGTGTTCCCTCGACCGCTCGCGGCCCCATAGCGCTTCGGGGGCTACGGGGCGGACGACGCAAACAGCGAGGTCAGGTCGGAGCCTGGACCTATCTGAGAAGCACGAACCTCCGCGTGAAGGTTCGGCCCTCCGCGGTGAACCGCACGAAGTAGACGCCGGATCCTGCGGCCGCATCTCCGCCGTGAACGTGCCACTTCACCGTGTGGTATCCGGCCCCGAGGACGCCGCTGAGGGGGTGTCCCACGCGGCGGCCCGCGACGTCGTAAATGGATAACTCGGCCCGCGTCGAGGCCGGTAGCCCCAAACGGAACCCCACGACGTCCGCGACAGGATTGCCGCCCTCGACCGCGAACGACAGGTCCCGAAGCGCCGCATTGTCGACTGCGGAAGCGCCGTCGTCATTGAGAATTGTTCCCAGCCCCTGACCGTCGGCGATCCCGGCATTCACGGGGTTCGACAGATTGACCAGGATCGTCTCCTGTCCCTCCGGTGTCAGGTCTCCGTTCACTCTGACCGTAAGGATCCCCGAGGTCGCTCCCGGCGCGAACGACACAGCGCTCGAATCCGCGACGTAGTCGCCGTCCGCGACCGTCGCCGTCCCGTCCGCTGTCTTCCAGGTTGCCTGTACGGTCGCCGTGCACGGTCCGGACAGTCTGACTGGGAAATCGAAGCCCGTCGTGCCAACGTTTCCCTCAATCGCGATCACGTCCCCGATCGAGACGCTCAGGCTGGGTGCGAAGCCCGCGCTGATCGTGTGGTTTGCCGTCACGTTGGTAAAGGTGTAGGTCGACACGGCACCCACCGAGACACCATCGACGAGCACATCCGCGATGTGGTAACAGGCGTCCGCAGCGATCGTGAGCGTCTCGTCCGCACCGGAGTTCACGGCCACAGCGCCGCTCGGGCTGATCGAGCCATTAGCGCCCGCCGTGGCAGTGATCGTGTACGTGTCGTCGTTGACGATTGTGCCCGTCGAGGTGCTGGGCGATCCGATCACGGCGTTGGTCGCGGAAGTCAGCGTGAGGGTGAATGTCTCGTTGGCCTCGACATTCGTATCGCCCACCACGTTCACCGTGACGGTGCCGCTCGTGGCGCCGGCGGGGATTGTGATCGAGCCTGCCGATGCTTGATAGTCGTTGCCGGCGACGGTCGCCGTGCCGTCGGAGGTCTGGCAGTTCACGGTTACCGGCAGGCTGTAGCCGGTCGACAGGTTGACGGCGAAGGTGAAGGGAGTGAGCCCGCTATTGCCTTCGCTCTGGCTCGGCCCCGTCGCGATCGTCACCGTGGGCACCGGTCCGGCGACATTCGCCCAATAGGTGCTCCATCGGCTCCCGTTGGCGCCCGTCCCGCCGTCGTTGGTGCTGACGCGTGTCTCGCCGTACTCCTGCACGGTCCAGAGAGACCGGTCGTCCGAAGGATCCACCTGCGCTTGGCTGAAGTCGCCCCAGCGGTTCCGACCGGATCCGAAGTCCTTGTGATAGTAGTCCGCACCCACTTTATAGATCACTGGGTCGCGGACGGTTCCGGCAACATCTCCGGCAAGGTGCACGGAATAGCCCGAAGACGGATGCTGGGCGGACGAGAACTGCGAATAGCCAACCATGAAGTCGCCCACTGAGTTCACAGCGATGTGCGGGTAGGCGTACCACTTCCCGCCGTTGCTTGAGTTGGCCGTCGCGTCCTCGATGCGCCCACCATCGGCGAAACTCCCGCTCGGGGTGTCGAGTTTGGTCCACTGCACGCCAGTGTGCGCGAGGCCCGACGAAGGGAGACCGATCGTCTGCGTGTAATGGATGAACCCGCCGCGGTAGACCGGAGCCGAGCGGATCTGTGCATCCTGGGTTTCGATGACGCACGGCGTGGCGCCGCAGCTGCTCGCCCCGGAATTGGGGGCCGATTGCGGAAGAAGTTGGCCGCCCGGCTGTACCCAGCCCCCGCCCGGCCGCGTCTGACTTCCCCCGGCGGTATAGACGGGCGCCGACGGTGTGCCGGTGATCATGTCGAGCGTGTAGGTCGCGCCGGCGCTGCTCAGATGGGTCGCGACATAGAGCGTGTCCGAAGTAGGCGAATAGGTCGCACAGGGTGCGCTGCAGAAGTGCGTGTTAACTGCGTGCGTGAAGATCGTTCCGGTGCCAGTGCCGGTTCGCGCCAGCGGGTAGTTTAGGACCAGGTTGATGCCACGTTGGAACAGCCCCGCGGTGCTGTACCGGTTGATGGAAACCGAGATCCAGTTCTTGTTGAAGCCCACGATTGGGAAATCGAGCGTGAAGCCGATAGCAAACCGATAAAGAAACCAGTTTCCGCTCGGATCGCTCGTTTGCGACACACCAACCAGGATATCCCCCGCGCCGGGGATTACCGATTGCATGACCGCGATCCAGCGGTTGTTGTAAGGGTCGTAGAGCGTGCGTGGATCGGTCAGTCCGTTGAGGGCGGTTTCACCAGACGGTGCCCAGAAGGTTGCGGTTCCCACCGTGCTGATCACCGAGCCGTCGGATTTATTGAAGATCCGGTAGTTATTGTTCAGTCCCGACATGATCTTCGTGGGCCCCACCGCTCCGCCGACGTCCGGTGGAATGACAATGTAGCTCGAATCCACCATGGGGATGTCGTCGAGACCCATGAAGCTCGAACTGGGAGATGGAGACGCCGCAAACGCGGAGTACGGCGCCTGAATACTCCCGGGCGAAAGGGATGAGAGCGGCTCCGCGGGCTCCTCGACCTCTGGGAGAATCAGTGCCCTGACCGGCGGCATTGGGCGACCGGAGAGCGCCTCCTGCTTGGCCAGATTCTCGAAATTCACGACCGCGTTGCCCGCAGCATCAATGTGCCTTGTGTTCCGGACCTGGCCCGGGATCGGTTCCGCCACGCGAACATGAGCGTGGTCCGACTGCGCGATCGATGCGGGGGGATTCAGGAGAGAAACGGCGGTGATCGAGAGGGTTGCCGCGAGAAATTGGTGGGAAGATCGGACGATCCAGAGCAAGTGAACCTCTGACGGCTGAGCCAGAGAAGGCACTCCTCGAGACAGACGGGTGCGCTTCGTCGCATGGATTGCAAAAACTCCAAACTTCATTTCATTATACGCCATAACATCAACGGTGTCAAAGGATTCGAGGGATGGGGAGGTTCCCCTAATTTCTCGGGGACGGTTCCTGTCGCGGCGGACTCATGGCTCCGCGCTCGCAGGAACCTTGAATCAACGGCCTACCGCCGTGCCTCCTGTATTAGCGAGTCAGGAATCCCCGCGTCGGCAACACTTACACTGCTGCCCAGGAGGAAACATGCGCGTTCTACTTCCTGGAGCCCCGGTGTGGAAACGCGCCCGGGCCCTGACATTTCGAACGCCCTTTTGTCGAGCGCTCCTTTACCCGGCGCGCGGCGTACGGCTAGGGCGTTGCCCTGGCCCCAGCAGAATGTTCGAGGGACGAGAGGAACCGACCGTAGGCATCACGCGCAAAGTACGTCGTGATCGTGGCGATGAACGCGCTCAGGTAGCCCCACGTCAGCAGGAGAACGGCGAAGTACAGACCCAGCAGAAATAGCATGAAAGAACCCAGAAGCTCGTACCCGAAGGCGAACGACTGATGCCAGATCCGCCACGCGGACTCGCGCCGCTCAGTGGATCGCGTTCGCGGCCTTCTTGCCGAACATCCCGCCGATCTTCCCTCCCACGAACTGACCCGCCATCGCCCCCAGCGGGCCGCCGAGCGAGCCGCCGAGCGCCGAGCCCAACGAGCCACCGAGGTTCGAGCCCATGCCCTGGACCATTCCGCCCGCCATGCCCTTCGCCATGGCGCCGACACCGCCCACGGCTCCCATGGCTCCCATGGTTCCCATCTTCGCCATCATCTCGTCCATGTCGGTCACTTCGTAGCCCTTCGGGACGGCAAAGAGCTCCGCGGGCTGGGGCTCCACCTTCCTGTTCTTCCACTCGAGGGTAGCCTTCTCGCCTTCGACGAGGCTCTCCATCCGAAGCGGCGCCCCCGTGGCTTTGTCGAACCATCCCAACACGTCGCCTTCCTTGCCGTAGGCCATGCGGAGTTTCCGAGCCACGATGCCGTCGAGCTTCTCCTCACCCAGGTCTTCGGCCTTCACGTCGGGTGGAGCCTCGTTTCCTTCGGCCTCCCCGAGCTTCTCCGGCTTGGCCTTGACCTTCGCAGAAGCAGCCTCCGCTGCCTGGCGCGATTGCTTCATCGCCCTCTTCTCGTCCGGCATCAGCGTATACATCGTCCCCTTGGCATCACCCACCTCGATCATGATGAACTGGTGCCCCTCCGCGGCGATCTCGGTCCGGATCTTCCCGTGGTCCAAAAAGCGCTTCATCGTCACCGATTTGCCGTCGTTGTTGATGACCAAGTCCTCGCGGAATGCAGGCGGCGGGACATAGTGCGGAAGCTCGATGGTAGCCAAACTGACCATCTTGGACCCCTTGGCCCCGGCGACCTCCGCTCTGGGCTTGGGATCCGCGTACGCGTGGTGTGCGATTCCGCAAGACAGAGCCAAGAAAAGCGCGGCGGAGAGGTCGATACGGGAAAATCCCGAGGCACAAAACCGACGTGGTATCAGGGCCATGGCGCTCATGTCTCCTTCGTTGTGGGTCCTATTCCGAACCAGCCGCCACGAGTCGGCAATCGCCGCTTTGCTCGTGATATTCGCTCGGCAGGTGGGCGCGACCAAGGCAAAGGGTCCGGGCCATCCAGATGAGCTCCGCGAAGAACCCGTCGATGCGCGCGTTCATCGCCTGATCGAGAAGGCGGCCCTCGGCATCGAACTTGGTCTCCACGTTGTTGAAGTTCAGGTCCGTGAACGTGACCACGAGACCAAGCTCCCGCACGACGCCCACGAGCTTTTCGATGACCCGAGTTCCACCCCATGGACCGGCGGACACGCCTACCAGGGCCACGGCCTTGTGGATGTACTCCTTGAGCAGCATATCGAGGGCCATCTTCAAGCTTCCCGGGTAGCCGTGGTTGTACTCGGGGGAAATGATGATCAGGCCGTCCGCGCGGATGATCGCTTCCCGCCACTCCGGGTTGAGCTTCTTCAGGCCCTGTCCCTCATCGTTCATGGGGAAGACCATGCGTCGCGGATCGAAGAGCTGGGTCTCGAGCTCCGGGTGGGCCCTGGCGCGGTCGAAAATCAGCTTGGCAACATTCTCGCTCTCGCGACCCTTGCGGATGGTTCCGAGCAGGATTGGAATGAAGAGCTTCCGTGTGAGTCCATCGTCGTTCATGAGGCCCTCGCTGCTTGACGGAAGGGCGGCTGCTCCCGATGGAGGACGTGCGCGGAACAGCCTCACTGTACACGCTAGCCGGCCGACATGCACGATGCGTAACGCTATGCCGTTGCGTGACTTGCGGTTGCACGCAACGGGGCTCAAGAGACCGCCGCGCCGCGACGATAAGCCGCTAGGTAGCACGCCCCATACCCGAAAGGAAACCCCATGAACCAAGAGGCGCAGTTTTGGATCGAGACTATCGCCCTCTGGCAGCCGGTGAGGAGCGCCTTTCTCTTTGCCTGGGGAGCCGGTGATCCGCTCTGGCTTCTCATGGCGAAGCGGCTCTTTCTCCTCATGCCGCTCGGCGCGATCGCCCTGGGCTACTGGACGAGTGTCCTGAGCGTGCCGACGATTGTCGTGCGCGCGAAGCGCCGCACCTTCGTCAGCCTCGTGCTCGTCACCTGGTGGGATCTGGCGCGCGCCATCTTCACCTTCTGGGGCGGCGTGCTTCGCTTGGCGATACGATTCATGATCTCGCTCCTGGGCGTGTGCCAGATGCTCGTCGTCGGCCTATGGGCCGTCATCCAGGAGCTCGTCGCGATGCCGTTCCGCATGATCCGGAGCGTGGGCAGCAACGTGCTCCAGCCGGGGGTTCCCTGGATCGCGGTGGCTATGACCGCCTTCTGGTGCGTGTTTGAGGCGACGATCTTCACCTACGTGATGACGTCCCTCGTCATCGATACCCTTTCGAACCTCGCGGGAACCCAGATGACGGAGACGGCAGTGCGGATCCCGCTCTTCCTCTTCATGCTCTTTATCGTGCTGGGGAGTTACGCGGTGCTCTCTACCTGGGCCGCTGCACTGAAAAGCCGTGACTGGCCCACGATTATCAAGATCGGTGTCGTCGAATTGGTGGCGATGTTCGTCGAGGTGGTGTTCCTGTACCGGGAGTTCGTCGACGCGCTCGTGCCCTGGTTCGCCCAGCATACCTCCGGGAATTTCGACCTCGGGATCGTCGGCACCCTGGCGATCGCGGGCGTGACCTGGCTCGGTCTACGCAGTCTGACCTGGTTCCTGTTCGCGTCCGTCGGGACGCCTACGATGATGGCGATCATTCAGCGCCAGGGGGTTGGCAACCGTGACACCGCAGGCGAAGCTCGCCCCGCCTTCAGACTCTTTTCCGAGAATTTCGCGGGCCAGCTCCGGAATGAGTTCCAATGGGTTGGCGCGGAAGGTGAGCGCCTCCTGGAAGCCTTCCTCGTGCCGCCGATGCAGGTTGTCGCGGCGGCGCTCAACTTCGTCACGCTCCTCGTCTCGAACCGGCACTTCATCGACCTGCCCCTTCAGAAGGTAGAGGACTTCAAGGACGCGCGCTTGCTGGTCGCAGAGCTGAACAACGCGCGCATCAGGAAGGCGGCCTGACATGCGCGCCCTTTCTCTTGCCGTGATCCTCGTGACCCTTCTCGCGCCGGTGCGCCTCTCGGCCGGCGTCGCCGCGGCCCCCACGGGCTCGGATCGGCCTCCGGCCGGCCGCCTCGTTCTCTTCATAGGCGTCGATATCAGCGGCTCCTTCATGGACGGCAGGTATTTCGATGATTCCATCGAGTTCCTCGCCCGGTACATCCACGCGCACCTGAACGGGCTCGGCGGCATGGAGATTCCGAATTCCATGTTCGTCGGATCGATCGGCGGCGTGAAGAAGGGCGAGGCGAAGACCCTCTTCCCCATCCAGACGTTCCAGGACCGCACCGTCGAGGAGATCGAGGCGCAGCTGCGACTCCTCTTTCCAAAAGACAGGCTGAAGGAGAATCCCTTCACCGATTTCAACGCCTTCTTCGCCCAGATCGCGGACATGGTGGACTCGAAGAAGCTGATCCTGAAGCCCATTTCAATCGTGTTGCTCACCGACGGCAAGCCCGACCTGGGCGGCACGGACCGGTTGGCGAAGTTCCGAAACATTCGGCTGAAACCCCTCGAAAACCTCTCCCGCAACATCACCCTGCGCGTCCTCTACACGGACGCGGTGACGGGGAAGTCCTGGCGGGACGAGGTGCCGCGCAAGCGCGTCAAGGTCTGGACGCAGGACGCGATCGTCATGGAGGAATGGAAAAACCCCAAAACCCTCCTTCCCGGCCGAGGTCCCGCCGAGCAGCAGAAGTTCTTCTCCTGGGTCAGGGACAACGTCGACTTCCAGCCGCGTTTGCGCCGGGTGGACTGAGCTTCAGGCCCTGGGTCGACGGATAGTTCCCCTGCGGAGTCCGACGCGCGATCTGCAACTCAACCTTCGCATCCCGGGGCCGACGCTCCTTCTGCCGGCCCGTTGCCTCCCGACCTCTCCAGGGCCGTCCTACGAGGAGCCGCCACCCGCGGACACGGACCAGGATCCCCGAGCAACGGGCGGCGAGCGAACAGGATCGACTCCCGAGGCGGTCACGGGCCGCGGTCGGATTGGACCAAAGTTGGGTGGAGAAGGCTCAAGCGCGCCGTGGGTAGCCTTCGCGTCCTGGCCGGGTGTAACCGAACCCCGTGGGGCATCGCGGGTCAGCGGATAGCCTCCATTTGGCATGCCCATTGCAATAACCCCATGCGGGGAGGATCGGGGCGGACCACGGAGCAGCAGGGATTCTGAGAACGAAGGGACGGTACCCAATGATTCGCAATCAGAAAGGCTTCACGCTGATCGAGCTGATGATCGTGGTTGTGATCATCGGGATTCTCGCGGCGATCGCGATTCCGAACTTCATCGCCATGCAGGACCGCGCACGCGAAGCCAGCGTGAAGGCGAACATGCATAGCTTCCAGCTGGCGGTCGAAGACTTCGCGGTCAAGAACACCGGCACCTATCCGGTGGCCGCGGACAACGCCGCCGTCCTCGCCAACTTCCCGAGCGGTGCTTGGCCCAAGAACCCGTTCACCGGCGCGAACGACGCTGCCACGTGGGGCGCGGACCCGGGGGCTCAGGGGATCTTCGGTGCGAACCCGGCCGCGACGACCGGCTACACGATCAAGGGCTACGGCAAGACGGCGCTTCTGTCTCTGACGTTGACCAACGGCTAATCGCCAAGCAGGTCTCGGGCGGCAGATCGCGGACCAACGCGACTGCCGCCTTTTCATCCCGCGGGCACGGGCGCTACGCGAACGATGAGGTAATCCGCCACGGCGTGGCCGTGGGCCTGGGCGGGAGCGAACCTCCAACCGTCGAGCAAGCTCCGCGCTATTCCGATCTGGTGTGAATCGTAGGGTTCGCCGCCGGGCTCTTCAATGAACTCCGCGGCCCGGAGACGGCCGTCCTTCCCGATCATCACGACGAAGGGCAACCCGGCCGGCCGTGGAGTGGCGCCCCCACGTGTTGCTTCCGGGGCGGGGGAGAGCACGCGGGGCTTCACCGCGATCTCCGATTCCAACAGCGCCTCGCTCGTCTCGATCGGAACGAAGTAGCCGTCGGCGAATCGGAAGCGCTGCCTGTCGCGGATTCGCTCAAACCGCGTGGGATGCGGGGGCCCGATCAAGCGAACCGTGTCGGTCCGTACCTCGAGAGGGATCACGAGGTCTGTCTCGTCGGTGCCGTGTCCCGCGTCCAGTTGGATCTGGAGTCTCAGCTTCAGCTCGCAGCGTCCCGTCTGCTGCGGCCGGATGGTCATGACCCAGCTTCGGTCCGACATAGGGCGCCGCGAGTAAGGTGAGATTTGCAGGCCGCGAAGCGTGTCGCCCGAGACCCACGCCAACTCCGGCGGGATCTCCGCACGGAAGGTTCCCACCGCGAGCGAGTCGTATTGCGGGGCGCCCCATACTCGAACGAGAATCGGCGTGTCAGCCAGGTAACGGGGATGAAGTAGGCGGAAATCCCGAAGCCCGGTTCCATGCCGGGACGGGGCGGAGGAATGGCGAGGGCTTCGCCCTGGCCGAGCCCGGAAATGCCGCCCACGAGCAGCGCAAGGAAAATTCCCACGCGGCGCGCCATCCTGTCGGTCGTGCCCATACCCGTGGCATACCCCGATCCGCGCGGATCGCTCCGGTTCGACTTCGGCGACCCTTCACCTTGGAGATCCCCTCCCTTCGGGGTACCATGATCTGCCCGTCGAACCGGAAGGAGGTGCGTTCCGTGAGACTCCCCGTTTTCAAACCCGCCCTCGTCCTCGCCTTTGGCATTCAGCTCATGCTCTGCCCGCCGAAACCCTCGCTCGCGGACGAGGGTCAGCTCCCGAGGTTTCTGTGGGACAGGGAAGGCGGCGTTCCCTCGTCGATGTCCGGGACGTACATCCGGCCGCGCCAGCTTCTAGTATTTCCCTTTTACGAGCACGTCTCGGATCACAACCAGGAATACAACCCCGCCAAGTTCGGCTTCGGTAGGAACGAGGATTTTCGCGGCAGGTACGGATCATCTTCGGCTCAGATGTTTATCGCTTACGGCGTGACGGAACGGCTCGCCGTCGAATTGGAGATATCGTACACTAGGGCGACCCTCGAGAAATCATCCAGCGACACGACACCCATGCCGTCCAAGATCGAGGAATCGGGGCTTGGAGATGTTGAAGGGCAGATCCGTCTGCGCCTCGCACAGGAGAGCGGCCGTCGTCCCGAGGTCTTCGGCTTCCTCGAGATCACCGCCCCCTCGCAGAAGAACAAGCTGCTGATAGGCAACTCCGACTGGGATTTCAGGCCGGGGGTCGGCGTCGTGCGGGGATTTTCGTGGGGGACCATGACCGTCCGGACCACGTTGGAATACAGCAAAGAGCAGTCAGCGCTCAACGAGCCAAGGCAACTGGACATCGGAGAGACCAGCGTCGAATATCTGAAGCGCCTCTCTCACGCTTGGCGCTTGAACCTCGGATTCGAGGGAGGCGAAGGTGGGGCACCGGACGAGTGGGAGCTGCGGTCCGGGCTGCAATGGCGAATGACCCGCGTTCTCCTCTTGAAGCTCGATAACTCTGTAGGGCTCTCATCGAAGGCGCCCGACTGGACACCGCAGATTGGATTGATGTTCTCGATCCCCCGGTGAGCGCCCGCTCTATTCCCCTAATGCCCGTCGAGACGAGATTCTACCGGGTCAGCGGGATCGCCGACCGGACGTACACGTAGCGTCCGTTGTACCCGAAGGGCGAAGCCGCAGCCCACGGGAATGTCCCGAAATTGTTGTTGGCGTCGATTCGGGGATGGTCCGGATAGGTGTCGAAGATGTTTCGCGCTCCGATCGAGAGATCCATCGAGGCGAGCCGGTATCCCACCTCAGCGTCGAAGAGGGTCTTGGCTCCGTACGTTTCGCGACAGGCATCGCAGAACCCCGGCTGCGCCGATGCGAAGCGGCCGTAGTAGGAGCCTCGTCCCAGCGCGTGGAACTCTCCGCCCGAGTAGTCGGCCGCCAGCGTCCCTCTCCAGTCGGGCCGCTCTTCTTCGATCGCGACCCGCGTCACGACGTCGAGCAGCCCCGTCTCGGCTGAGTTCGCGAGAACCGCGGGCAGTGGATCGACCCGGGTGATCTCGTTCTTCGTGTAGTTGACGCTGCCTGTGATCCCGACCTTCTTGATTCCGCCCAGAGGAACGCGTAGATCGGCGGTCACGTCGACACCCTGGGTTCGCGTGTCCAAGCCGTTCGTGAAATACTGAACACCGGAAATGCCGGAATAGCCGCCGCGAGTCAGGATCGCCCGCGTCGAGTCGTCGTCGAAGGTGGCTCCGAGCAGAATTCTGTCGTTGATCTTGATGTTGAAATAGTCCGCCGTGATCGTGAGGTTGTCGCGCGGGCTCAGGGCGAGCCCCGCGCTCAGGTTCACCGAGGTCTCCTCCTTGAGCGGTTTGGAACCCAGCAGACGCGCTGCGGGATGATCGACGGGAAAGATGCCGATCTCCTCGGGAGTGCCGCCGATGAAATTCGTGACGACTTTGCTGAAGTGGATCTGGCCGAGGCCCGGCGCTCGGAACCCGGTGCTGGCGGCGGCGCGAAGCGTGATCCGTTGCGAGGGCTGGAGGCGCGCGGCCAGCTTTCCGGTGACCACCGAGCCGAAGTCGCTGTAGTTCTCGAAGCGTCCCGCCACGTCGGTGAGGAGCTTGGGAGTGAGGTTGGTCTCCAGATCGGTGTAGGCACCGAAGTTATCGCGGCTCGCGTTCGCCTCGTCCGATGGCGCGAAGCCCGGAAAGACCTGCGAACCTCCCGGTGCGTCTCCGCCGACCTGCGTGGTGTCCCCGCCGTCGACCCAGGACGCGAATTCCCCCCGTTGGATCTGATATTTCTCGTGGCGATACGCGGCCCCGACCGCCACGTTGAGCGCGGAAGGAAGCCCCACCTTGAGCGGGCGGGATGCGTTCACCGATCCGATGATTTCGTCGCGCCTCAATTGCCCCGCGAAAAACGAAGTCTGGTTCGGGATTCCCGGATCGTCCGAGGTGCCCAGGACGCCGTCCGGCCCGGGCGCGCACGGGACGCCAAGGCACGGTCCGAGCGACACGTTGAGGGTGTTCCGCAGCTTGTACTCGAAGTCGTTGTGCCCGAACGAGGCGCCCGCATCGACCGACCAGCCCGCGGGCCGAACCCAGACCCCGCTCGCGACGCTGTAGTCCCTCACGTTGGGATCGAATTCGGGCAGATAGCCGAGGGGATAGATTTGGGGCCAGTTCCGATCGCTGTCGGCATAGCGCCGGTAGCCGTCCCCCGTCCCCTTTCGGAAACTGTACCCGCCGTGGGCGTAGACCTGGCTCGAGCCGGCGCCATTCAGCGGCACGCGAAGGTCGCCGTAGGTGAGCACGTCCTTCTCGAGGCCGTCCCCCCAGTGATGATTCGGCTGGGGCACGGGGTTTCGCTTGATGACGACGTGTCCCTCGCTGTCGACGGAATCGGGGAGGCCGGTCCCGCTGATGTCCCCCGGGTCGGCCCAGGCCCGGTTGGTCGGCTGGCGGTCGAGGAACTCTCCGAAGAGCGCGAGCGAGCCGGAGCCCAGCGCGGTACCCCAGCCGCCGTTCACGTCCACCGTGGTCCCGTCGTCCGGATAATCGTCCGGGGTGTACCGGCCCGACGCCACGTTCACGAAGGGTGTGAACCGCCCCTTCTTCGTGACCACATTCACGACACCTGCGATGGCGTCCGAGCCGTACTGGGCGGATGCGCCGTCGCGCAAGACTTCGATCCGGTCGATGGCGCTCGCCGGGATCGCGTTCATGTCCACGCCGCTCGAGCCCGCCCCCGTTCCGTAGGCAAAGGTATTCACCAGCGCCGTCTGGTGCCGCCGCGCGCCGTTCACCAGCACCAGCGTGTGATCGGGGCTCAAGCCGCGCAGCGTGAACGGCCGCACGACATCGGTCGCGTCGGTGACGCTCTGGCGGGGGAAGTTCACCGAGGGGGAGAGCGACTGCAAGATTTGGGTCGTCTCGCTGGCTCCCTGCTTCGCGATCGCCTCCGAGGTGTAGACGTCCACCGGCACCGCCAGCTCATCCGCGGCGGTGTGGGGAGCGCGGGATCCGACCACGATTTCGGTGGGCGCGATGAGGATGGGCGCGCGGGACAGCGTGAAATCCACGCTGAGGGTTTCGCCCGCGCTGGCGGTGACTTCGCGGCTCGAAGGCTTGTATCCGATCAGTACCACACGCAAGGTATGCGTTCCCGCCGGGACCCCCTCGATCCGGTAGGCCCCGGTGGCGCTGCTCGTGGCCCGGAGGGAAGTGCCGTCGACGCGGATCACCGCCGAGGGAAGGGCTTCGCCGGTGCTGTCGGCGATCGAGCCTGCAATGGTCGTCGTTTGGGCTGCCGCGGGACGAGCGGCGAAAAGGATCAGTACGCCAACGATTCCTGCGATGCACGACACGAGCTTCATCGTGCCCTCCCCCTGTGGTGAGCCGTGTCAACTGAAGATAACGCCACCCAGCCAACGCGGAGACTACATCCACACGGAGTCTGAAGCCACCCCCCAGCCTGCGGGAGGTCCTTTCCGCATGGCTTCTGCGGCCCAGGCGCTGAAAGCGGGCTGGCGCATTAGATCCCATCGGTAATAACCTCCAGGGCGTCTTGAACAAGCCCACCCGGAGACCCCCATGGAATTCACCGTACGGCGAGCCGGCACCCGCGAAGGAGACGTCGGCCGCATAGCTCCTCTCTTCGATTCGTATCGTCAGTTCTACAGTAAGGCGGCCGACGCCCATCTCGCCGGTGCCTTCATTCGCGATCGCCTGAGGGCCAACGAGAGTGTGATCTTCCTCGCGGAGGCCGGGGAGGAAAGCTCGAGGGACGCGGTTGGCTTTGTGCAGCTCTATCCGTCCTTTTCGTCCGTGGCTGCCTGCCGAATCTGGGTGCTGAATGATTTGTTTGTGATTCCAACCGCTCGACGATACGGAGTGGGCCGGGCACTCATGGAAGCCGCCCGTCAGCACGCGGTTCAAACGGGGGCGAGGAGGTTGACTCTCGAGACGACAACCGAGAATCGCGCGGCCTGCTTGCTTTACGAGGACCTTGGATACGTTCGCCAGAAGGACTCCGTGAGGTTCTACACGCTGGAACTTGGGTGAGCGGGCTGGCGGCGCCCGGCAGACTGTTTTTGGAGGCGTCCAAACTCTAGGGGTTTCCCAGACGCCTTGCTTCTGCTATACTTCGTATTGGCGCTACCGCATGGATCTGGCAGGCTCGGTGTCAGGGACGACGCTCGAATCCACCGCCTGCGGCGGAAGGCGCTCTGGCCCTGGGGGGGAGCTGGATTATGAATAAAGGTCCCGTCATCACCCGCGGAGAGCAGCCGCTCTCCTGTTTCACACTCCTGCGCGTGTTTCTCGGATTCGCCATGGTTGCCCTCTGGCCGCTCTGCATCTCCGCAGCCGGCGCCACGACGGTGGAGCAGCGAATCACGACGTCGAAGGACGATGCCGAGGAGTTCTCCGACGGAACGATGTACCTCGGGAGCAGCGACCTCGAGCTCACCCACGATGCCTCCGACCAGACGGTCGGGATGCGCTGGCCTGGCATCGCGATCCCAAGGGGCGCGATCATCACGGCCGCCTACATCCAGTTCAGCGCCAAGGCATCGCAGAGCGTGGTGACGAGCCTCACGATTCGCGGGCAGGCGGCTGACAACCCACCCGCATTTTGCTCGACCGCGCGCGACATCTCGTCGCGACCACGCACGGGGGCTGCGGCCACTTGGGCCCCCGTCCCGTGGGCTGCCGGCGAGGTGGGAGCGAATCAGCGCACACCCGATCTCAGCGCGTTGGTCCAAGAAATCGTGAACCGGCCAGGGTGGACGAGCGGGAACGCGCTCGCCATCATCATCACCGGGACGGGGCACCGCACCGCCTGGGCATGCAACGGGAGCGCCTCAGGAGCGCCGTTGCTCCACGTCGACTTCGGCGGCGGCACGGCGCCGCCGCCCGCCAGCCCTCCCGTGGCCAAGTTGTCGGTGACGCAGGTGCCGACCCCTGCTCTTACCGTGGCCGCAGACGCATCCGCGTCCACGGCCACCACCCCCATCGCCAGCTACAAGTTCGATTTCGGCGACGGAACGTCCCCGATAATCACGTCTGCGACCAGTGCGGCCGCAACTACGTTGGGCACGACCGCGACCGCGACCCCCCAGCACACATACGCGAACGTGGGTACCTATACCGTCAGCCTGACCGTGACCGATACCGGCGGCAGCGTGTCGGCGCCGGCGACTCAGAGCATCACCGTGACCGCCGCCGGGGGACCGAAAGTGGCAATTTACGCTGGCTACTACGACACCCACCATCCCAGCAACCCGCGGCCGAAGCCGAATCCATGGAAAGGGTCTTCTGGCGTACTGTTCGTCGGCAAGCCCGATGGCAGCAGCGGCGGTTGGGACACGAGCGCTCTACGGATAGACAACTTGACCGGTGGGTCACTCGCAGGCGTCACCGCCACGGTCGACATCGGATCGGAGCACTACTCCCTGTGGGGCCAGTATTCGGTCCCGGCGGGCGGGACCTTGATCCTGGCGCAGACCAGCATTGAGAACTTCGACGGGTCGGACACGAACCCTGCGGGCTGCTACAGCTGCAGCCCCCAATACTGTTTGACCAAGGTGTCCTCCACGATCCCTGTCGTGCACGTGTCCATCGGCGGGGTGAAGACGGACTACTTCGACGTTCTCCAGGTCCTCAACACGCTCGGCGTCGATGCCGCAGGCTGTCCATACACCGGAACGCGCAATGATGAGTCGGAAGCATGGCACCGCATCTATTCAACGCCTCCCGCGGCACCCCTGGCGGCGTCATCTCTGGGCGGCGCCGAGAATCCAGCCTCCGCCTCGACCCCGGAGAGTCGGTTTTGGCTGGGGCCGCCTTATCCTAACCCCACACAGGGTGAGCTCGCGGTCAGGTTTGAAACGGCAACACGAGGAGCGGTGCGGCTGCGAGTGTACGATGTCACGGGCCGGTTGGTGAGAATGTGCGTCGACGACGTCCTCGACGCGGGAACCTACATGGAACGTGTGGACCTCAACGGCGTGGCGACGGGCATCTACTTCTTCAACCTGCAGACGCCCGAAGGCTCCCGACATCAGGCGTTTGTTTTCATGCGGCATAAGTAGCAAGCCTCCCGCAGAGGCGTTCGTTCGGCCGCAAGCCGCTTGAATGCCTCAGCGGGCTCCGCTTCTCCCCGGTTCCGAGCTGACCGCAACCCTCTCTCGACACAAAGACGCACCCTCTCGCGTACCTAACAAGGGGGGCGTACGCGCTTCCTCAACCCGCGGGAGGCTCACGCGAATCAGAATGGGCAAGAAATAAAAGACTTACGATGATCTAGCGATGCGGGAGAGGCGAAAGGAGAACCGAGAATGATGTGGAACCGTATCACAGGCAGTGCCTTGAAGGCCTTGGTGCTGACGCTGGGATTCTACTCGGGCGTGGAAATGATCGCGACGCTCGCGCACCCGATGCCGGTGGGTGCTTCCACCGAAGCTCCCGCGGCGAAGCCCCCGGACGATCCGCGAAAGGCTCAGATCAAGGCAATAGACCAGCAAATCCGAGCGCTTCGTGAGCAATATGAGGCGCAGGCGGCTCCCCTCCAAGCGCAGCTCAAGACCCTTCGGGAGAAACTCGACGCCGAGCTCAAGTCGCTCCAGGAGCAACGCGAGGTGCTCGTGGAGCAGGGCGAGCCTGCGGGGCTCAAGGCTCTCAACGAGGAGGAGGCGGCCCAATTGACCGCGCTGGCCAATCAAGAGAGAGCCGAGATCGAGAAGATCCGCCAGCGCTTCAGCGAAGAGCGCAAAAGCATCCAGCAAGCGTTTCAGCAACGACGTCACAATCTGGAGAGCGGCAAGAGTGGGATAAAAGACTAACGTCTGGCTCCCGACGCGTTTGGCCGGTACGAGGCCCCGGTGGCGAGAGTTGCCGGGGCCTCGGTATACTGCCGGTGGCCGCCGAGCCCCCCATGCCACCCAAGCGTCCGACCGCCATAAGCCCCAAGGGGGCACGTCCCCGCGGAGCTCGCCCAAGAAAGAGTTGGCCTCGAGGATTCCGACGCGACTGGCTCCTCCTTGGACTGCTCGGGCTTTCGCTCGCGATCCGTCTCTGGGGCGTGAATCAGCGGCTGCCCGATCCCTCGCTCGGGGTCGAGGTCGTCGACGACTCCGCGATCGAGGAGACGGACCGCACGACGATGGGGCGGGCGTGGGCCATGTGGGAGGGCGGAACCAAACCGCTCGATCTGAACCCGCACACGGGCGGGTGGCCCTCGCTCAGCTTCTACCTCTCGTTATGGATCCAGTATTTCTACCGGGCGTACTTCTTTCTGGCTCATCCGGGCGCGACCGCGGCCGATTTCGCGGGGGGTATCTCGAGCCAGGCCGTCTTGCTGTTCCTCGTCGCGCGAATCGTCGGCGCGCTCATCGGAGTGGCCACGGTCTATCTCACCTACCGGCTCGGCTCGCGATACCTGGGTCGGCCCGTCGGTCTCATCGCGGGGCTCCTCGTCGGGACGAACACCCTTCATATCCTCACGTCGCAGCACATCAGCGACCCGAATCTGCTCGCGCTCTTCTTCGTGCTTCTCGCCACCGAATCCATGATTCGGATTCGACAGCGCGGTCGCATCTCCGACTCGATCCGAGCGGGGGTGATGATCGGGCTCGCGGGCGCCTGCAAGTACGTGCCGCTCGTGCTCGCGTTCCCATTTGCGCTGGCGCATCGGCGCGACGCAGGGGCCGCTCTCGACGCGCCGACCGCTCGCTCGCGCATCCCTCTTCTGCGGAATCGCGCGTTTTGGTACGGGCTCCTCGCGATTCCCGCGGCGGTATTCATCGCGTCGCCGTTTCTGTTCCTCGATTGGAGACGGACGCTGATCGATATCCTCAATCAGCGGGACGCGCTTTTCTCGGATTGGGTCGGCCAGACCGTCTTTCCCATCTCCCTGCCCACGTACTTGGGCGTGTCGCTCCCTCACGCGATGGGGTGGCCGGCGTACCTCCTGGGCCTCGCGGGCCTCGTGCAGATGTGGCGTTCGGGGCCGACCGCGCGTGTGCTCGTCTTGAACCCGATCATGATCGTGCTCGCGAACGGAATGTTGAAAAGTCCCCAGGAGCGGTACGTGCTCGTGGCATTGCCGTATCTCCACCTCGGAGCTGCGTTCGCAATCGTGCGGGGGGTCGAATGGGCCGAGGGGAGAATCGCTTCGCTTGGACATGTCGCCCCCGGGCGGCCCGCGCCCACGCGTATTGGGGCCGGTATCCTCGCCGCCGCCGCGATCGCGTGGCCCTTGCCCGAGCTTCTCGTCACGCGCCATTCCCTGAGTCTTCCCGACTCGCGGCATCTGTCCCGGCGGTGGATCGGCCAGAACCTCGATCCGACCAAGCCCCTGGCGGTCGAGCTCTATGGGCCGGTCTTCTACGACAAGGAGCGCCCGACCGTGACCTGGCCATTTTTCGCGACGCAGTCGCAGCTCGTCCGCCCCGCTTATCACCCGGAGCTCCTCGACGGACTCGACTATTACGTCGCGTCGGGGGAACTTTCCCGGCGGTTTGGAGCAGAGGCCGAACAGTATCCGGTCGAAAACGCCTACTATCGCTGGTTACAAGAGCACGCGAGCGTCGTGTGGGAGTCGGATCCCAAGACGACTTCCGGGCCGCGGATCACCATCCGGCGCCTGCCGCGGATCGTCAGCACGCGCGCGCAGCGCGACAGCATCTTCGCGGTAGCCATGCCGAAGCCGACCCGAGTGGAGCGGTTGGATCTCTGGTGCGTAGACTGCTCGAGGCTCTTCGCGCGCGGGGGGGACTTTGACCGCGCCGAAGAGTGGGCCAGGCGCGGGTTGAAGGTGGGAGTCAAAGCGAGGGAGCCCCAGCTGCGGTGTGCGCTGGCGATCGCGCTTTGGTCCAGGGGGCAGCTCGACTCAGCGGAGGCCGAAGCGCGTCTGGCGGTGCAGGGGGGGCCGCAGAGCGGACCATTTCACATGTACCACGGAGCTATACTGGCGGACATGAAGCGGTTCGAGCCCGCGCTCGACGAATTCCGGAAGGCGTTCCAGCTCTCGGGCAGAGATCCACAACTTCGCTTGAGCATCGGAGAAAGCCTGGGGCGTCTGCGCGAATCGATTCAGCTCGACCCGAATCAGCAACGGGCCGATCTGGTGCGCCAGCAGATCGCCCAGCTCGAGGCAGAGCTCGGCCCCTAGCCCGCATGGCTCGCTCCGCGTTTTCCCCCCAATGGACGCGAGCCTGTCTCGCCACCCTGCTGATTCTGGTCTGTGGGGTCGCCTTCTGGTGGCGCTTGGGATACCTGGGGCTCATTGACCCCGATGAACCGTTCTACGCCCAGTCCTCCCGCGAGATGCTGCGCGCCCAGGACTGGGCGACGCCCCGTATCTTCGACCGCCCCCAATTTGAGAAGCCGATCTTCCTATACTGGCTTTGCATGTCCTCTTTTCGGGTGTTCGGCGAGAACGAGTTTGCCGGGCGCGCACCCTGCGCCCTCTTCGCCACGCTGCTGGTGGTCGCCACATGGGCATTCGGAGCGCGGGCCTTCAATCCGCGGGCGGGATTCCTGGCGGCCATCGTCCTCGCCACCAGCGCGGAATTCTTCATTTCGGCCCGCATGATTCTTACCGACATGGTGTTCGCCGCCTTTGTCTGCGCGGCGGCATTCTCACTTTGGCTCGCGGGTCGGGAGGAGCGCCGCGGGGAGCTTTGGTTCTTGGTCGCGTGCGCGATGACCGGGCTCTCGGTTCTGACGAAGGGACCGCTGGGGCTGATCCTCGTCTGTTTCGCGGTTCTCGCGCTCTACCTTGTGGGCAGGAACCCGCTTCCTCGTCGACTTCTTCCGATCGCTCTCGGATTGGCATTCTTTGCCGCGATCGCGGTTCCGTGGTACGCGCTCATGATCGCGAGATTCGGAAAGGGCTACGCTCGCGCGTTTTTCATACACGAAAATGTGGAGCGCTTCTTCCGTGCGGAGCACCCAAGCAACAATCACCTGTACTACTACCTTGCCGTATTCCTGGGCGGCTCGATCCCTTGGAGCCCGGCGCTTCTCCTTCTTCCGCGCCAAGCGCCCGGGCGGACGAGGTGGGGTGTCGCGCCGCGCTTCCTCGTTTGGTGGGGGCTCCTTTGCCTCGGCTTCCTCACCCTAGCCCAGTCGAAGCTGCCGAGCTACGCGCTCTTTCTTTTCGTACCGCTCGCCCTACTGATCGGGCATGCGATCGACGGCCAACTCCGTGAACGAGACCTGGGGCGCGGGGCGGGTTGGGCGATGGGGGGGATGAGCCTCGCGCAGGCGGGAGCGTTTCTGATCGTCCCAGGCGCAGCGCACGAGATGGCGTTCCGGTGGCCCCTCGGTGTCGTGGCGGCTACCCTCCTGATCGCGTTCGTCCTTCAGATTCGTCGCGTCTCGGTGGCCTGGATCGCCTGTACGGCATCGGCGGCGCTGGGACTGGTGGTCGTGTGCCTGACCTGGACGGGCCCCACGCTCGATTCGATCGTCTCCGCCCGACGCGTTTCGAAGGAGATCGCGCTCGGGGGGGAGCCGTCCGAGGCGATCCTGACTTCGCCGCTCCTCGTTCGGGGCATCACCTACTACGCCCGCGAGCCGGTCAGCGTCATCTCGACAAGGCCCCGGCCCTTCTACACTCCCCACCCACTCACTGTTGTCGTGGGATCAGAGGAGCTGGACCGCTACTTGAGCGGCGGCCGGGGCGGCCGCGGCACGGCCCTCTGCGTGGGGTTGGCGAGGGACTGGGCGCGTCTAGGGCCGACCTTGGAGAGGGTCTCGGTTACTGCCCGGGACACCGTCGGCAATAAGATCGTCGCTCGCCTATCGAGGCCGCGCGCCCCCGTGTCTCAAAGCCGCGGACCCTGAGGCTCAAGAAACCGGAATTCCAGTGGACGCGACCGGGGCCCGCCTCTCCGCGGAATCCTCGGCCTCGACGCGCCGCTGTGCCGGCACGACCGGAACGGGTCGCCAGCCGACGGCATCGAAGAACCCCAGGCGGCGTTCGGAAGGGCGATCGAGCTTTGCGAATATCAACCGCGGTTGGAGAGCCGGGGCGAGCGGGAGGACGAAGCGCGTTCCAATCCGAGTCTTGACGCAAGATGCAACGGCGATCGGCTCGCCGGTGGATGCGTCCCGCACGGGCAGCGGCCGGGTGGCTGCGGTTACGTTTACAATCAGCCGTTGGGGAGATCCCCGCCCGGTCTCCATCGCTACCAGGAGGTTCAACGCCCCGAGCCCCACGCGTCGGATGCTGCCTAGGGTCAGATGAAGCTCCCCCTGTTCCAAGCGGCACATGCTTACAGGGTGGCGGCCGTCCAGCGCGCCGAACCTCGCTGCGGGAAGAAAGCCTTCCTCCGGGTTTGCGAAGCGAAGGAGAGCCGGTCCCCGTAGAGGGAGCTGGGAGCGGTGCATCAAGATGGCACGACGTTTCCGATCCCTCTCGAATTCGCTCAGTGGAAGTGCCACGTCCTTCGGGTCCCGGGCAAGGTGAAGAGGGGCGTGCACGATATAGCGGAGGGGGGTGGGCCCTTGGCCCTCCAACGATGTCCGGGCCAGGGCGAATTCCGAGAGCACTGCGAGCGCGCCATGGTCGGGATGCCGGTCGACAGGATCCGGATAGACCAGGATGGAGGGCCGCCACTCGGCTATTTCCGCGGTCAGGTCTTTCAATAGGCCCTCTGGACCCTTCATCAAGAGATCGCACAATTGCTGATCGGGGTAGCCGAGAAATCTCACTGAGTGGAGCGGAACCCCAAGGCAGGAAAGCGCGGAGAGCGCTTCCTCCCGCCGCCTTTTTCCCCAACGCACCCGGTCCGCGGGAGAGATTCGCCAGCGCCTCTCCACCGCCCGCTGGGCCCAGGGATTGTTCTCGCCGTCCGTCATGAACAGCACACGCGTCCGGGCACCGACCGTACAGGCTCGCTGCAGGATGCCGCCTGTCGCCAGCGACTCATCGTCTGGGTGCGGAGCCAGCAGCATCACGCGGTCCGTCGGACGAATCTCCAGCAGGCCGCTCACCGGGACACCTTTCCGTGGGCGAAAGGCGAGAATCCTCGTTCCACCGCGCTGGCCCAGATTACGGCGACCCGTCCCTCTCCAGGAGAGAAGCGGTACGCGTGAGCTCCCGCCGACAGCTCACGAGGGCGCCGGCATCCGGTTCCGTCCAAAAGGCCGGAGGCAATCCCCCCCTCGGTGACGACCGCGTAGCGCTGGGGGACGCGGATCACAAATCGCCGGGAAGGGCGAGCGACGTCGGTGGGGTCGAGGCGCATGCCGACTACGCGCAGGTCACCCACCGAAACATAATTGGAGTCCATGAAGGCGCGGGCTCTTCCAGGAAAGTCATACGAATCCTCAGCGACGACGGGCGTGCCGGTCGATACGAGCCGCGTGGCGATGTCGTCACGCATGAGCCCGCGACTGATCCGGTCTTTGGTCACTCCCTCCAGGGCGAAGAAATAGGGCCGCGAGCGGAACACGGTCTCGCCCTTGATATCCATGACGAATTCATCCGGACGAGTCAGCATCAAGGTGGTGGACAGGAGACGTGTTTCATCCCATGAATGATCCAGCCAGGGGGGTTCGTCGATGCAAAGGGCCGTGACCTCGATCGTCACCGTGAGCAACACGGCGCTCCACGGAGCGGTCGCGACTCGAGCAAACCGCACCTGCCGGCGCGCTACCCATCCCGGGAAACCCAGGAGGAGCGGCGTTGCAAGGACGGCGGCGAGCGGATAGAAGGGAAGGTAGTCCTGTTTTGTTATCAGCGGCCACGTAGCCTCTAGGGCCGCAATATAAACGCCAACGCTGAGAAACACAATCGCCCTGCGTGTCCCGGTCGCGGCATCGGGTGCCTCCGCCATCACGTGGTGTGCGATCCACCAGAGAAGCGGGAGTGTGACCGGCAGGATTGCGAGGCGGCGCGGGAGATGCCTCCAAAGACCGAGACCTGGAACCAGATTGTGACGTACCAAGCAATAGACCAACGGCCCCCAAGCTCGGGATGCGGCGAAGTAGATGGCGACGACCGCAGGCGCGAACGCGAGCGCCGCGAAGCAAACGACAATGGTACCCTGCATTCCGCGAAGGCACAACTGCCGGTCGATTCTTGAACGCATCCACGCGGAGGCACTAACCGCGACACCCAGCGCGAGAAGCAGCAGCAAAGTCTTCAACGAGACGCAGAGCGCGACTCCAAGAAGGAATCCGCCAGCCACAAGGCGCCTGCGCCCGAACGTTCCTCCAATCAAGACCGCGACGGCGGACAGCCATGTCGCCATCCAAAGGACATCGGTGCGGTACTCGACAGACGTCAGCAGGAAGTCGGGCCAAAAGCCGGCCAGCACGACCGCCCAGAGGGCCACACGCGATGAGAATAGTCTGCGCGCGATCAGCCATGTCGACGCCATCGCGATCACGGTGAGGGGGAGCACCATCAGGCGTGCGAGCTGCACGATGTCCGGACGCTCGCCAAAGATCCGAATGAGCGGGCTGGCGCACGCGCTGAAAAGCGGGGCGTGGTTGTCGAAGAAGTCACGATAGGGGAGCAAACCGTGTGCCCATCCCCATGCCACGTGAAGGTGTTGCGGCTCATCGGAGTCGATCGCGTGATGAAAGGCGCAGGCGATTCGCACGAACAACTGTGCGACGATCAGTACCGTCGCGACCGCGCGCTCACCGGTGCTTCCGGCGATCCGCCGGCGCGCGTCCTGATCGCCGGAGCCGGCACTTCGGGCGACTGGGTAGATCGGGGGCTCGGAGGCTATGAGCGATCGTCTCCGCTCGGGCGCTTGGGACGCTTCGCGTCGAATGGCAAGACTCTTCGGGAGGATATGGCGGCAATCCAAACCGCAGCTAAACGGAGACCCATGTGATGCGCGTCCATCTCGTCGACGGCACGTACGAGCTCTTCCGGCATTTCTACGGGGGGCCACCAGTCACCGATGCTTCCGGCAAGGAACGCGGCGCGGTGGTCGGAGTCATCCAGACCCTGCTCGGGATGCTCGAAGAGGGCGCGACGCATATCGGGGTCGCGACCGATCATATCATCGAGTCCTTCCGGAACGAACTCTACCCTGGATACAAGACCGGGGAGGGAATCGATCCTCTGCTTCGGGAGCAATTCGAGCCGCTGGAAACGGCCATCGCTGCCCTCGGCGTCGTGGTCTGGCCGATGGTGGAGGTCGAGGCGGACGACGCGCTGGCCGCTGCGGCGGCTGCAGCCGTTTCGGACCCGCGCGTCGAACAGGTCGTGATCTGTACGCCCGACAAAGACCTCGCGCAGTGCGTGCGCGGCGACCGGGTCGTGCAGCTCGATAGACGCGCCGGGGAGGTGCGAAACGCAGACGCTGTCATTGCGAAATTCGGCGTGCCGCCGGCCTCGATCGCCGACTACCTCGCCCTCGTCGGCGACAGCTCCGACGGCTTTCCCGGCCTGCCGGGCTGGGGCCCCAAGGCGGCGTCCGCCGTGCTCGCAAGGTACGGGCGACTCGAGGATATCCCGGCGTCGGTCACGGATTGGGAGGTGACGCCGCGCGGTGCGGCGAAGCTCGCCGGGACCCTCCGCGAGCGGTGGAACGACGCGATGCTCTTCCGGACGCTGGCGACGCTCCGGACCGATCAGCCCGCCGTGACGGTTGACGGGCTCGAGTATCGCGGTCCTGCCTCCGGATTCGAGGCGCTCGCAGCGAGCTGGGGCCGTCCGAAGCTTTTCATTCGGGCGCAGACCCTCGCCGCCGGACGGCGGACCTGAACGGCCCCGGGCGGCATGCGCCGCCGGGGCCGTGTTGCCTTCGAACCCGAATGAACGTCGACTCTCTAAAGCTGCTTCGAGTTATCGGATCTGACCGCGGATTTCGCCGGATGCAAAGTCCCCTGGTTTTTGATCCGACGCTCCCTGTCCATCATCGGTGAGTACGCTGACGTACGTGTTTCCCGCTCTGATGGCTGAAGTCAAGTCAGACATCGGGCGTCCCGCAAGGCTTCCAACAAGATTCGCCGCGGTAATGGTTCCTTTCGCGAGAACCCCAGTCGTCTTGCCGCCACCCGGGGCGACCGGCCCGAAGATGGTCGCGACAATCGTCCCGTTTTCTCCGGGAGCACCGACATAAAGGTTCGCCCCGATCACGTTTTCAATATTCGAGACCGTGAGGCGGAACTCCAACTGCGTCTCGTCTTGGTTGAGCGTGAAGTGCGCCTGCCCATTGGCATTCGTCTGCCTCGCGGGCACTACTTGGTCGCCCGTGAGATGCGCCGTAAACACCTTTGACGCTGCCTGGGCGGAGAGTGGAGCACCAACCAGGAACAGCGTGGCAACCGCGAAGCTAAGCTGACGGATCCGTGTCATGATTGTCCTCCATAGATGTACCGATCACGTCGATCGGAGATTCCAGCCGGGTTCGTCGGCATTGGATGATCGGAATCTCGTCGAGTCCGGGACTTCCGAATCGGCGAGTTCCGGCGCCGTGGGGCAGCAAGGTTCGGGCCGCTCCGCCACCCGCCGCCTATAACTATGGAGGGATCAGAGCGCGGCAAATCTCGGAGCGCACGCACGAGCGCTCCCCACGTACGAAACCGGTCAGATGACCACGTCGCATGCCGGCCAATTCTCGGCACCGTGTCCGCAATTCGACGGAGATCGCATACTCCCCTCGGCGCTCCGTAGAAGCGCGCGGTCACAACATGCCCTTTCGTGTCCTTCGTAGAAGGGCTACCATGGTGCGCGCTGTATGAGTCGGTGCAGGTGTCGGGCGGCGGCATGATGGTGCTTGGGTCCCGGACGAAATCCCCCGATGGTGCGTTTTCCACGAGTGCTCGCTGTCGCGGCCCTGTCCGCGGCGTCGTTACTCGCCCCTGCCGCGGCTGCGGTCGCAGGCCTGCCCGAACTTGAATTTGTCTCACCAATCCCCGGCTCCGCTCTGGTTCTCCCCGAGACGAACATCATTCTTCGCCCGGGCGGGATCGTGGACGCCGCCTCGGTCGCCGAAGGTTCGCTCCTCCAGCTCAGCGGATCGACTTCCGGTTTGCATGAGGGACGCCTTCGGTTGTCGGACGATCACCGGACCCTGACGTTCCAGCCGAACATCCCCTTCACATTCGGTGAGATCGTCACCTGCCGGCTCGGGGTGGGACTCACGACGAACGATCGCGGACCGGTTCCGCCGTTCGAGTTCACCTTCACGGTCGCGGGCCCGGTGCGCGAGACCTTGCGTGATTTTCCGATTCCCGCGGACGTTGACGAGAACCCTCCGCCCGCGCCGGGCGGCTTCGCCGCGACAAGCGCTCTGCAGAGCGCGGCCCTCGCCGACTCACTACCGCCCGATTTTCCGCACATCCGAGCCGCGGTGCACGGCACGCCCACCCCCGGACGGCTCTTCCTGGGCAACATCGCTTTCGGAGGGCCCCGGCTCCCCACCTACCTTATGATCCTCGAGAACGACGGGAGACCCTTCTTCTACCGAAAGCTCGCGGGAGTGGGCCTCGACTTCAAGATGCAGCCGGACGGACCGCTGACCTACTTCGACGCCGTTGCCGGTGGTTTCTATGCGCTGAACGCCCGCTACGCGGTGGTGGACAGCTTCCGCTGCGGCAACGGCTACTCGACCGATGGCCACGACCTGCTCCTTCTTCCCAACGGCCATGCTGTCCTGATGAGCTACGACCCCGAGATCGTCGACCTGAGCCTGATAGCGAGGGGGGGCATGCAGGACGCGACGGTGATCGGGCTCATCATCCAGGAGCTGGACCGGGAGAAAAACGTGGTGTTCCAATGGCGGAGCTGGGATCACTTTCAGATCACGGATATCGTCTCGCACTCCCTGACGGGAGCGCTGGTCGACTACGTCCACGGCAACTCGATCGATGTCGATCCGGAGGGGAACTTCATCCTCTCCTCCCGGCACATGAACGAGGTGACCAAAATCAGCCGGGTCACAGGCGAGATCCTCTGGAGGTTGGGCGGCAAGAACAATCAGTTCACGTTTGTCAATGATCCGATCCTCTTTTCCCACCAGCACGCCGTCCGGCGACTGCCGAACGGACACATCGTTCTGTTCGATAACGGCAATTTCCGGCTGCCGCTCTTCTCGAGGGCGGTGGAGTACGCGATCGACGAGGCGCAGAAAACCGCTACGCTCGTCTGGCAGTATCGCCTCAACCCCGATGTCTTCGGCGCGGCGTTGGGCTATGTCCAGCGCTTCTCCAACGGGAACACGTTGATCGCCTGGGGCGCCACGACGCCGACCCTCACCGAGGTCGCGGCAGACGGAACGATCGTTTCCGAGCTGACCTTCGACCCCGGCACCGCGACCTATCGCGCGTTCCGCTTCGAGTGGCCGCCCGTGAAGCCCGCGGTTGTGACTCTCTACCCCGAGACCATCAACACGGAGACCCGCGGAGGCTGGGTCCTGGCGACAATCCAACCGGAGGCAGCGGATTTCGCGGTGTCGGACGTGGAGCCTTCGACCGTGCGACTCGCCGGAACGGTATCCGCGGACACGTCGAGCGTGATGTGGGGTGTGCACGGCGACGGCGTTCCCGACCTGACGGTCCGGTTTGCCCGGGATCCGCTCGAGCCTCTCCTCTCGACAGGAACCGATCGGCTCGAGGTGAGTGGGTCGTTGAAGACAGGGGAGATCTTCCGGGGGTTTGCCGAGGTTCGCGTCGTCGCGCCGCGCGGGACGCAGACGGCGCTGACGTCGCTCCGACTGGTTTCCACTCCTGGTGCGATTCCGGTGGAGCTGACGGTCCCCGGAGCCGAGGCTCACGCGCATACATTCGCGGTCTATGACGTCCAGGGGCGCCTCGTGAAGCGGTGGCAGGCGGCGTTGGGCGCCGGAACGCGCGCATCCTGGGACGGGCGGAAATCGGACGGTCGCCCCGTTGGCTCCGGGATTTATCTCATCCGGTTGGAGGGGGGCGCGCCCGGACCGGCGTTGAAGGTCGTGGTCGACCGGTAGCTCCGAGGCCATGAGCCCCGCCGCGTCCGGGTCCCGGCGGGAATGAGATTCTCGCAACTTTTGGGCCTTCCCTGAGGCACAATCGCTCGGGGGGTGGCGGCGTGGGATACGGCGGCGAGGCCGCGCGGCCCGGGGGGGCAGGCGTGCGAGCCGTCCAAGGTGAGGAGGTACCGGATGAGGCGGACGGCTACGCTCGTTGTGGGAATCTTGGGCATTGCTCTCGGTGGTCTCTCTCTCGATTTTTCGCGACCCAATTCGCTCGTCGCGAAGTCCGCCATGCCCGATCCCGCGTTGACGGGGGCACCAAGCCAGGGCACCTGCGTGAGCTGCCACAGCGGCGGCTTGGACGACGGGCAGGGGAGTCTCCTGATTGTCGGCCTGCCTGCGGAGTACACGCCGGGTCAGGGCTATGGCGTCGTCGTGGCGCTCGAACGTCTCGGGAGCAGGCGTTGGGGCTTCGAGGCTACCGCCTTGAACGGCGGCGGCTCGATGGCGGGGACGCTCGACGACACCCCCGACCCGCATGTAATCGGCCAGACCCAGGCCGGAATCACATATATCTCCCAAACGACGAGCAGGGGCTTTGATGGCACCTACGCCGATACGCTCGACGGCGCCGGGTGGGGATTCTACTGGATCGCTCCGCCGGTGGGAACCGGGACGGTGACGTTCTATGCGGCCGGGGCCGCCTGCGACAACAACGGCAGCGCGGGCGCCACGGACTACACGTATACGACGTCGATGAGCGTCACCGAGGGAGCCCCGACTGACGTGAAGGGCACGAGCTGGGGGCAGATCAAGAGGATTTACCGCTGAGCGCCAGGCCAACGCGTGCGGTCGGTCGTCCCGGGCGCGATATTGGTCTTGTGAATGAGCGCGGCCTGTGGTACAGTGACGGTGTCATCGGAAGAGTCCAAACCCCGCGCAGTAGCTTGGGGGATCTGATGATCGGAAGCACAGTTTGGAATTCTTCTAACAAGCTCGATTCGTAAACACGGATGCCGTGGGCCCAAAGGCCCGCGGCATTTTCTGTTCTCAGCACAAGCTCGTTTCCAAGGAAAGCTTGCTGCGAGCTCCGCGCCGGATTGGTTTTTTCGTCCCCTGAAGCGAACCGCGGAGGTGCCTGATGGATGCAATGTCCCGTGGAATGCCTCGAGTCGTCCCCTTTTCCATCGTCGCTCTCGCGCTGGTTGCCTTCCCCAGTGGATTCGCCATGGCTTCGGCCGAGGTCACCTCGTCCGGCCTTGCCGTCCGCGCTACCGCCGTCAGCGGCCCGGTCATCAGCGCTTCACAATCGTCGCACGACTTCGGCCGCGTGAACGTCGGCTCCAGCTCGGAGGCCTTCGACTTCACGATCACGAATACAGGCGATGCGGATCTTCACATCTCCGATCTGACACACAGCAATGCGGGCGTCGGTTTCGGCGCGGACGCCGGTGCGTTGCCCGCGACGCTCGCCCCGGGGGACACGAGAACCTTGTCGACTTCCTACATGCCCGTGGGCAGCGGCGCCAAAACGGACAACGTGACCATCGTGAGCGACGCGAGCAACGGCAACTTCACGATCCTTCTCATCGGCTTCGCGAACAACGCCCCGGTGTTCGATCCGGCGCTCGCTTCGAACTATGACGCCGCCGCCTTCGTCCCTTTCACGCTCACGGCCACCGCCGTCGACTCCGAGGAAGACCCCCTCAGCTGGTCCATCACCGGCCTCCCGATCGGGGCGACCTTCGATACTTCGACCGGTACGCTGGATTGGCCGAACCCGGACTCGGCGGGTAGCCACCCGATCTCGATCTCGGTGAGCGACGGCAGCGCCAGCTCGTCTGCTTCCTTCACGCTGATGGTCACCGCCGACAACAGACCGCCGACTGCGAATCCGGACGGTCCGTACAGCGGGCTCACCGGGATTCCACTGCAGATGGACGGCTCGGCCTCGAGCGATCCCGATGGCGGCCAGACCTTGACCTTTGACTGGAACTTCGGCGACGGCGCGTCGGGCTCGGGGCCCACCCCGAGCCACGCCTACGCCTCGCCGGGGGGCTACGTCGTAAGCCTCACGGTGACCGACAACGGCTCGCCGCCGCTCAGCCGCACGGCGACCACGGGCGCCACGATCGTGAACTTCATTCGGGCCGACATCGTCCGTGCCACGGGGGCAACCGACACCATCTCCACCTCCGGCAAAGGCCAGAATCTCTTCGGCATCGAGACCTTCGACCGTCCGCTGACCGACATCGATGTGGCCACGATCCGGATGGGCACGACCTACCCCAACGCGGGCACGGTGTCGGAGATCGCCAACTCCGACAGGAAGACGCCGAAGATCGAGGACATCAACGGGAATGCCTTCGCGGATTTGGACGTGCACTTCAGATCCTCGTCGATCAAGCCGCTTCTCTCACATGTCCCCAACGGCGCCAGCGTCACGCTGGTGATCAAAGCCCTGACGCGCGGCGACCACGTACCGGTGCGCGGAACGATCGACGTGGTCAAGATCGGTTCCTCCCAGGTGATTTCGGCCGCGGCTCCGAATCCGTTCCAGCGGGACGGGACGGCCATCTCCTTCAGGGTTGGAGACAGCGGCCCCGTTTCGATCCGAATCTTCTCGGTCGGCGGCAGGCTCGTTCGGACGCTGAAGGAGGGTGAGTACACGGTAGCGGGCGCCCACGAGGTGAGGTGGGACGGCCTCGACGACCGCGGCGAGCGCGTGGTGTCGGGCGTCTACTTTGTGAAGACAATCGCGCTGGATGAGACCTCGGTTTCCAAGCTCGTCGTCATGAAGTAAGCCGACCCTTTCTTTCGGGCTCTCGGTCGAAATACAGGCCCCGGTGCGGGAGCGCACCGGGGCCTTGGCGCTATGGCGTATACTGCGAACGCCGCACACGAAAACCGCACGTTCACGGGAGGTCGTGCCATGCCATCGCGGAATCGCTATGCCGCTCTCGCACTTGCCGCGCTCGTGTTGCCCCTGCCCTGCAGCCTCTCCGCCGATGAACCCATTCCCCCAGCGAAGCCCTTCGCGCCCATCGTCTACCAGGCGCGGCGCGCGAGGGTCATGAAAGCGCTGGGTGGAGGAATCGCCGTGCTTTACGCGCGGGGGGAGGAAGACGCGGACGGTTATCGCCCGGACGCCGATTTCTACTACCTCACAGGCTTGAGCGAAGCCGGTGCGGTGCTCGTGCTTTCGCCTGAGGAACGTGTCTACAAAGAGCGGCTGTTCTTGAAGCCGCGGGATCCGGACGACGAGCATTGGACCGGAATTCGCCCCGACATCGGGGACTCGCTTCGCCGGACTACAGGCATCGAGCGCATTTCTCGCACGACCGCTCTGGGCGGAAACCTGATGGGTCTCCTCCAGACGACCAACACCCTTCAACTAATCAGCGATCCCGGAGGGCCCGACTCGCCGGCCGGGCCCGAGATGGAGCTCTACGGCAAGCTCAGCTCCAAGCTGCCCGGTCTGAGCATCAAGAACCGCACGGATGTCCTGCCCGGCTTACGCTCCGTCAAGGAGCCGCGCGAGCTCGACTACATGGAGAAGGCCATCGCCGCGACGGTCTCCGCTCAGCACGCGGCCGCTCGCTCCATTAGGCCGGGTGTGGAAGAGAACTGGGTTGCGGGGCTGATTGATCTGGAATTCAAGCGCGGCGGTGCCGTTCGCCCGGGCTTCCCGCCCATCGTGGGCTCCGGACGGAACAGCACGGTTCTCCACTACCCGGAGCACAACCAAACCATCGGCCCCGGCTCGCTCGTCGTGGTGGACATCGGCTCGGACTACGGCCACTACTCCGCCGACGTCACCCGCACCTATCCCGCCGACGGACACTTTACCCCCGAGCAGCGCAAGGTATACGAAGTGGTGCTCCGGGCCCAGCAGGCCTGCATGGACATGATCAGACCCGGCGTGTACTACGAAGACATCCACCGCAAGGCCGAAGAGGTCATTCGCGCGGCCGGCTACCGCGACTACTTCATCCATGGCCTGGGACATTTCGTGGGACTCGACGTGCACGACTCCGGGCTTTACCGGAAGCCCTTACAGGCGGGCATGGTCATCACCGTCGAGCCTGGGATCTACATTCCGGAGAAATCTCTCGGCGTTCGCATCGAGGACGAGGTGCTGGTGACGCCGAGCGGCTTTCGGTTGCTCACAGCCGCGCTGCCGCGTGATCCCGACTCGGTCGAGAGAATGATGCGCGAGCGGTAAGCGGCGCTGATTCCAGTGACCTCACAGCGGAGAGCTCCGTCGGCTACGTTCTGGTCTTGCGCGCTGCTGGTAGGCGCGGTGATCGCCGGCGCCGGGTGGTTCCTCTATTCGGAGCACAGGATCGCGGGGCGATGGGGTTTCTCCCTGGACGACTCGTGGATCTACGCTACGTTCGCGCGCAACATTGCGACAGGCAAGGGATATTCATTCAACGCCGGCGAACGGGTTGCTGGAGCCACGGGACCGCTCTATGCCCTGATCCTCGCGCTCTTCTATCGACTCTTTCACGAGGTCGTCTGGAGCGCGAAGGTCTTCGGCATCGCATGTCTGTGCGGATCGAGTGTGCTCATGTACCTGGCAGCCCGGAACCTCACTCCGCGAAGCCATCTCAGACCACTATGGGTCGGTCTGCTTGTCGGCATCTCGCCCTCGCTGCTCTGGGGCGCTCTCTCGGGGATGGAGATCGCACCCTATATCTTCCTCAACTGCCTGGGCATCTACTGCTACACGAAGGAACGATGGATCCTGGCGGCGCTCTGCTGGTCGCTCGGCGTTTGGCTCCGGCCCGATGGATTGTTGCTGGCCCTGATGGGCCTCTTCTTGAGGCCGAAGCTCACCGCCCGGGGCATGGGAACGACCCTTCTCGTGGTTGCCCCCGTTCTCGCCGCCTTCTTCGCCTTCAACTACGTCGTTGGCGGAAGATTTCTTCCGAACTCTGTCCTGGTAAAAACTCATTTCGGCCCGGGAGTGTTGCCTCAAATTTGGGAGATGCTCCAGCGCTGGGCGCCGCTCTGGGGCCTGGCAATGCGCCGCTGGGACGTTCCCGAGCATTCCATCGTCCTTCTTCCCGCGATGATGATCGGCGCGGTCCTCATGGCCCGGCGGTTTCCTGCGCTGGCCGCCTTCATACTCGGCCTTCCGCTGGGGCTTGCGATATTCGGCGCTTCGAGCGGATCTCATGGACGCTACATGATGCCCGTGATTCCTTTCGGTGTTCTGCTGGCGGCCGAGGGGCTGAACCATGCCAGCGGTCGCGCCCTCGGGCGAAGGTGGAAGGTCGGCCTGTTCGCCGCGGCCCTTTTTTGCGTGGCATGGCAGGTCCGAAGCGTGGAGCGGAAGGGCATCGTGCACGGTTGGAACGTAGAGAATATCAATGACATGCAACGCCTTCTCGCCGAGACCATCCGCGCAAGCGCGAGCCCCGGGGACACCATTGCCGTGAATGATGTCGGCGCGATGGGCTACTTCAGCGGGTGCTACATCGTCGACCTTGTGGGGCTCGTCTCCCCTCTCAGGTCGTTTCCCGAAAACCTCAAACAGTACAGGCCGAAATACCTCGTCATCTTTCCCGCCTGGTTCAGGCAATACGCCGCCGTCAATCCGGTAACGAGACGGGCGGCGTTCTATGACGCGGACTCCGCCTGGAAGTATGTACCGGTGGCGGGCGCAAGGCTTCGAACCAACACGATCTGCTCGCGAGACCGGATGCTCGTCTTTGCCCGCATGTCGCCGGACAAGGAAGGGCCCGAGAATGTGCAGATGATGGTGCATTGAGCCGGAACCGGGCGTGCCCGGAGGATTCGTCCGCCGCGTCGCCTACACCGTCAACCTGAGCGGTACGCCGCACTTCCTCGTGACGAGTGATGCTTCGGAGTATGACGGGTCGTCCGGATTCCTCCGGGAGTGAAACCGGCCCCGGTCCGGTGTTGCGCCTCGGCCCCTCGCCCCGGGCCACCGCGTCGATCCAATCAGATCTTCACCAGCTCCACTCGGCGATTATTCTGGCATCCCTCCGGCGTGGTGTTCGGAGCGACCGGCTTCGTCTCGCCGAGGCCCTTGGTCTGGATGCGTTCCCCCTGGATCCCGCTGCCGACCAGGTAGGCACGCACGGCGTTCGCGCGCTTTTCGCTCAAGGACAGGTTCGAGGCGTCGTCGCCCACGTCGTCCGTGTGCCCTTCAATGCTTAGCTTCAGCTCCGCGTGGTCCCGGAGCATCTGGCCGATCTCTTTGAGGGTCGGCGTGGACTCCGGGCGAATGGCGTCCGAGCCCGTGTCGAAGAAGATCCCGTGCGTTGCCACGCGCCCTGCCGTCACGAGCGACTCGTAGAGACGCTTCTCGCTGGCGGCCACCCGCAGATTGCCGATCATGGCCGGACGCCCCGCGTCGGTATCCACGAAGAAGAAGCGCAAGCCCTTCGATCGACCGAAGTTTGTGCTGGGGAAGTTGGCCACGCGCATCTCGTTCGCATACACCTTCACATACCTGCCATCCGCCAGGGCCCGGCAGTGGATGATGTTCTTGTCCGCGCCGGCAGCAAGCTCGGCGAAGGCCAGGTTCTTGCTGTTATCGAAGCGCTTGAGACCGCCTTTCTTCTCCCACGTGCTGTAGACCACCTTGGTGTATGCGCCTCGTTCCGGCGTGTCATCGGGCAGCTCGCAGGCTACTTCGATGGAGTTCCACTGCCAGGGGGCGTAGTAGTCGAATTCCAACGTGAAGCGCTCCGGGAGCGCCTCGGAGAGGGGCACGACGAACGAGCCGGAGGTGCTGGAGCGGAGCCAGCGCGAGCCGTTCCATTCCGCGATTTCCATGTTGCCCTCGGTCAGCTCGAGGCGCTGCGGGAAATTGCCGACCGGGTCCCGGCTAAAGTCGTCGAAGAACATGACGCGGTCGCCTGGGACGAAATCATAGTTGAGCCACAGACCCTCCCCCGGCTTGAGGCTTTCGGCCCCGGGCGCAGCGGCCGCGCCTGAGGTGTCGGTGCCGGTGGCCGGATCGGTCCCTTGCTTCGAGTCCGGCTTGGTCTCGCGGTTTTTGTCTTTCTCTGCGGCTTCTTTGGCCTTCTGCGCGGCCTTCTCCTTGGCTTTTTTCGCAATGTCCCCGAGCTGCGCCCCCGCGGTCGCGGGCAAGGAGAGCACCCCGAGGCAGGAGATGAGTGCGGCGAGACGACGAATCGTGCGGTGCATGATGCCTCCCATGCCGAGATGCGCGTTCCGAAGCTCGGCGATCGCGGCCGGTGTCGAGGTCAGCAAACCGGAGCGCTCAGCGGAAGATCCGCGGCCGGGAGTTTAGTCCTCTTCTCGGGAGGTGTCGAGAGGCTCTACACAGCGCGAAGCGCCTTCGCGGCGCGCCCGTAGTCCCTCGGCTTCACCCAGAGGATCAGGCCGTAGCGGCCCTTTCCAGCCGCGACACCGGCCGCCGCCGTGACGTTCACATTCGCGTCGGCCAAACGCTGGAAGTGCGCGTGGACCGCTCCGACCCGATCGTTCCCCTGGACGAGGAATGCCCTCTTGATCGTGCTGAGCCTCCAGTGGTTTTTCCGCGCCACGGCGCGGAGTCGCGCCATGTCGTGGGTCATGAGATCGAGCTGCGCTCGGCCGCCGCCGACCGGAAAGCCGACGTGCGCCAGGAGGTTCACGCCGGCCTTCCTGATCTCGCCGAGCACCCTGGCGCCCTGTCCGGAGCGGTGGGGAACGATCGGGTAGCAGTAGCTCACTTTCCTTACTCTGTCGGCCATAGTGTCTCTCCTTCTCACTGGCCCTCGGTCCCGAGCAGCCGGGATTTTCGCGGGGCGAGCCTACGGCCGTAGACTATTCCAACCTGCGGCCCCGTGCCAGGCCGCTATTTGAGCCTGTCGCGATAGAACGCCTCCGCCAGGCCCGATGACCTTGCGATCCTCTTCCCGAAGGGATCTTTGTTCTCCTCCGGATTCGAATAGAGGATGCGGTACATGACGATATCGTTCGCGCTCGGTTCCTCCTCCTTGCCCTCGTGGTCTTTCCTCCGGGCGCGCGCGAGCTCGGCGTCGAAGTACTGATCGTACGTCGCCAAGAGTTCGTCGACCGCGAGAAGCAGCTTCGCGAGCGCGTCCCTCGCCCGATCGCCCCACACGGCGAGCGCTTCCTGTTCCGCCAGCAGAAGGTCCGCGCGACACGTGCCGACCGCGGTGAGGCGCCGGCGATAGGATTGCGCGGCGCGGAGCACTTCAGACACGTGCCCTCTATCGCCGCTCGGTCGTTGGCCAGGATAGGGGACGACCCCGAATCGTCTGCGGGCTTCGGTGATGGACTCTCGAAGAGCGTAGATCGCCTTCAGCGTCTTGAGCGCGATCTGGTACTCGGTCGTCCCCCTCAGCTGGCGGCGCCACGCGTTCAGCCCAACGAACGCAAGACCCGCCGCCACGAGGGTGGACAAGCTGACCGAGACATCGCGTACAGCATCGAACAGCACATCGGCCTCCGAATCGTCCGGGTCGGATTTCGGTTCCGGTCGGGCAGGACTGACTGCGGTCGCGAGGAGCACTGCGTGGCCGTGGACTGCAGCCTGCCCATGCGGCTGGGTCGGGCCACCGCTTCGGATTTCCCGACTTGGCGTTTGCGGCGGGGGCCCGGGAGCGCGTCGCTCCCTCCCGTGGCTCCATCGAGCCAAACGAGCGGCGTCGCTTCTTAGGAAGTATTACTTAGATTCGTGCGGTCTTGTTCCAGATGCCGCCGATCGGAATCGGCTAAGGCTCCCGGCGACCAGCGTTCAGTCGGAGAGCACTCTCTGCTGCGGCATGGGCTTCCCCATACTTTCCGAGCTTCGCATACGCGGCCGAGAGATTTTCCCATGCCACCGCGTGGCCCGGCAGGTCTTCGCGCCAATCCTTCCGCACCGCAATGGCCAGCGTATCGGCGGCGTCTCCGTAACGATTTTGGCGGAGGGCAATGGATCCAATGTCCGCGAAGGGCTGCGCGAAGTCGGGGTAGAGATTCGCGCAACGAAGCGCCAGCTCACGGGCCTCGCCGTCGAGCCCCGCGGCCATGAGGGACTGTTCCGTGAGCACGATCACGTACGGGTCCAGCGGGTCCCGCGCGACGGCCTCCTTCGCCGTGAGGCTGACCCGTGCCCGCGTCTCGCTTGTGGGACGAAGCAGCGCCTCCGAGGAAAGGACCCGCGCGAGGTAAGCCCGGTGGGTGCCGCTTCGGGGATCAATCCGGATCGCGCTCTCCAGCGCTCCTCTTGCCCGCTCCAGTGTCTGCCATGTCTGGTCGCGCGATTGAACCGCCTCGATGAGGAGCGACCTTCCCGCCTCCCACTCGTACCGGTCGTACCACGGCAGAAGCGCCGCGGCCCGCGCGTATCCCTCGGCTCGCAACGGGCTCCCGATCGGATTCCGGGACGCCGCATACTCGATCCGAGCTGCGCGCCACGGGGTCAGGACGACCGGAACGAAGAACGCGGCTCCGCCCGCGAGGATCACAAGACCCGTCATCCAGCCCGGCGCCGATGGGTTCCTGGCGGGCGGCACAGGCTCGGGCGTCACCGTGTCGGCGCGGTCCGCCCAAGCCAGCCATCCGGCCAGCGAAGCGGCCAGCGCGCCGACGGCCACAACGGTGAAGCCGGTCAGGGCCTGCCCGGCGAATCCGGCCAGGGCAGCGCCGGCCGCGACCGCGTCGCCACGGGTCACGGGATTCCTGCTCGCGGTCGACCGCCACACGGCGCCCGCCGCAAGAAGCACGACGGCCAGAGCTGTGACCACGCCAAGGGATCCCTGCGTCGCGAAGATGTTGATCATTTCGCTGTGCGCCTTCGTGGGATTTCCGCCCCACTCGATCCGCACATATTCGGCGCTTCGATAGGCGGGGAAGGCGCTTCCGTAACAGTCCAGACCCGCTCCCAGGATCGGATGATCCGCACCCATCCGGAGGCCGGCCTTCCAGAGCTGGAGTCGGGATTGTGTTGTCGGTGCGCTGAGGTCAGCGATCTGGCTGATTCGCTGGCGAAGCGCCGAGCGAAGCCGCGGCGCCGAGATCAGAAGAAAACTGACCGCGAGGAGCGCCACGAGGACCGCCCGGAGGAGACCGGACGCGGGCGGCCCGCCCCGCCCGGCCGGGGAGGGGCTTGTTGCCCGCGCACCGCGCGTGGCGAGCAACGCGTATGCGGCGCCCGCCACCGCGAGGCTGATCCAGGCGCCGCGTGAGAGCGTCGCGATGACGATCATGAAGGCCACCGCACCCATGACCATCCACGCGACCCTCACGAGCGGGGTCTTTGCGCGCGCCGCGATCCGCGCGGTGAGCGGAAGCGACATGACAAGGTAGGCGCCAAGCAGATTCGGATGGGCGAGCGTTCCGAAGACCCGATTCTCTCCTCCAAAAGTCGCGTTTCCGGCCCAAGCGTACGGGTCGAGCTTCAGGAGCTGAAGCAAGGCATAGCCCGCCGCAATGGCGGCACCGACGCAGGCGGCCCTTGTCATGAGATGGAACCAGCGCGGGTGGGAGGCGAGGGAGCGTGAGGCGAAGAACAGGCTGGCCGTCGCGATCGCGGTCTTTAACCCGGCGAAACTCTCGGGCGCGCCGAAGAAGCTGAGCGTGGGCCGCATCGAGCATACGGTCGAGACGAGGGCCGAGCCGACGTAGGCCGCGACCCCGGCGCCGAGCGGATCCGCCCGCACCCACGCCGTGAGGCGTTGTGGCAGCGCCGCGAGCCACGCGGTCCCTCCGGCGGCGCCGGCGCGCGCCGATTCCCGGAAGGCGCCGAGCGTCCAGAGGAGCACGGAGCCGGTAGCGAGGAGCTCCAGCTTCGGGAATTCGAACGCGTCGAGCACCGTGCGGACGAACACGGTGGGGAGGAGGAACAGGAGAGCCAGCGTGATCCATTGAAGCGGGCGAAGAGCGACCGGACGTGCGTGATGGGCTGGAGAGGCGCGATCTGGAGCTTTCCCTCGAGGCATCCGATGCAGGATACCACGACGGTGGCGCTCGACTCCGTCGCCCTACTCGTGGCGCAGGGCGTCGATCGGGTGAAGCCGTGACGCCCGTACCGCGGGCAAGAGACCGAAGGTCACTCCCACCGCAGAGCAGAAGAGGAGCCCGATGACGGCCCATTCCATGGGCACCCTCACGTCGAAGTGAGTGAACGCGGCCACGAGGTTCCCCAAACCGAAGCCGACCAGGACGCCGATCAGGCCGCCGATGTTGCAAAGGATGACCGCCTCCAGGAGAAACTGGGTCAGGATGCTCACGGGTTTGGCCCCCAGCGCCTTGCGAATGCCGATTTCCCTGGTTCGTTCGGTCACCGCGACCAGCATGATGTTCATGATACCGATGCCGGCCACGACCAATGCGATGATACCGATGACAAACGCCGCGAGCTTCACGCCCATGCTCATCTTATTGAACTGTGTAATGAGGCTTGCGCTGTTGAAGAACTCGAAATTGTCCTCCTGGCCCGGCTTCAGGCCCCGGTCATGCCGCAACACTCGGCGCGTTTCTTCGATGGCGTTGTCGATGAGCTCGGGCGTCTTCGCGTGCACCGTGATGTTGACGGACCGAGAAAATCCATCCCGCCCCACCAGCCCGTAGGTACTCACGAATGTCGTGACCGGAATCAAGACGTAGTTGTCGAAGCTTCCCCCGAAAGCGGATTTCTTCTCGTCAAAAACCCCGACCACTTCGTATTTGCGACCGTCGACCCGGATTTCTTTTCCAATAGGATCGGTGAAGGGATAGAGCTTTTTCCCGATCGCGTGGCCGATGACCGCCACCTTCCGCGCGGTCTTCACATCGATCTGAGAGAGATTCCGTCCCAGCCCGACATAGTGGGTGTTGTTGGGTGCATACTCCGGCGTTCCGCCGCAGATCGAGACGTTCGGATTCGTGGACTCTCCCTTGTACTGCGCGACGAACCCAAAGTCCCAGATTTCCGACCCGACGATATCCGCGGACTCGACGTGCCTCCGGATGGCCTCAGCGTTCTCCAGCGTGAGCGGCGGCCGGAGCATGGCCTTCCGCCGCTGGGCGTCCGAATGGAATCCGCCCGCCGGCCATTTCTGAACCTGGAACGTCTGCGCGCCCAGGACGCTCATTTCGCGCTCCAAGGTGCCCTGCACCACGGAGATCCCTGTCATCACGGCGATGATCGATGCGACTCCCGCCACAATGCCCACAAGGGTCAGGATCGATCTCAGCTTGTTGCTGACGATCGCTCCCAACGACATGAACACCGTGTCAAGCGGTCGCATGGAGACAGCCTCCACCGGCGAGCCTACTCATAACGCAGGGACTCAATGGGATCCAGCAGGGCTCCCCGATACGCCGGGGCCACGCCGGCCATGATTCCGACCGCGATCGAGACCACGACCGCGATGATCAGGATGGGTATGGAAATGCTTGCGGGCATCAGGGTGGCGTTGATCACCAGGGTCAAGAGGTACGCGAGCACGATTCCGATCGTCCCACCCAGCAGGCAGATGGCGGATGACTCGAACAGGAACTGCAGCAGAATGCTCTGTCGCGTCGCTCCGATCGCCATTCGCACCCCGATCTCCCGTGTGCGCTCCGTAACCGACACGAACATGATGTTCATCACCCCCACAGCGCCGACGAACAGCGAAATGCTCGTCACGATCAGACCCACGAGAATGACGACGCCCATCGTGTTGTTGAAGGCACCCACGAGGGTGTCCAGCTTGTTGATGGAGAAGTCGTCGGGCTGGGTCGGCCGCAGCTCGCGGATCTTTCTCATCTCGCCGATCACTTCGAACTCGAGGTCGCCTACGAGTTCCTGGGAAGGGGCCTTGACCGCGACGTTCACGTCCTGGCGGCCGTGGGCGCCGCCGAACGCCTTGACGTAGGACGTGATCGGCACGAAGACCTGCCGGTCGAAATTCGGCCCGCCGAGGAAACTCCCGCCTTGTTTTTCCATGACCCCGATCACCCGGAACACGGAACGGCCGATCTTGATGTTCTTGTTGAGGGGATTCACGGTTCCGAACACGCCGTCGCGGACGTCGGTGCCGATCACGCAAACGTTCTTCTTGTAGGCGACGTCGAACGGAAGAAGGAAACGGCCGCTCTGCGGCTGCGCGCTGGACAGCCGCGTCTGCTTTTCCGTGGTCCCGATGATGACCACGCCGTCCATGGTTTCCGCCCGGTACTTCACGTCCTGCCGGCCGTCCATGGTTGGATTGACGATCGCCCTCCCGCGCAGTTTGTCTTCCAGCGCGCGCGCCTCGCGAAGATCCAGATTCGGGCGGTTCCGGTACAGGAAGAAATCGTTCATGACCACCCACGGCATGCGAGACACATAGATCACATCGGTGCCGACCGAGGCGAAACTCTCGCGAAATTTGTTCTGAAGCCCGTTCGCGGCGGTCATGGTGACCACGACAGCGACAATGCCGATGATGATGCCCAGCGTTGTCAGGGACCCGCGGGCCTTGTTCGCGCGGAGCGCGCGGAGGGCGATCCTGAGCGACTCGCCGAGACTGAGCGCAAGGTTCATCCCGTGGGGGCCCCGCTCCCTTTCGCCCGGTCGGACGGCTTCTTGCTGTTGTTGATCGTCACCTGGGCGCCGTTTTCGAGATCCTTGGAAATCGCCCGGTAGCTGCCCGTCACGATTTCATCCCCCTCCTTGAGACCGTCGAGGATCTCGATCAATTCATCGCTCTGGATGCCGGTCTTGACCTGCCGGGCGACCGCCCGGCCATTGTCGATGCAGAACACGATCTCCACGAAACCGTCTCGATCGGCTTTGTATCGTGCCTCGGCCTCTTTCCGCTTCTCTCCCTTCAGCGCGAGCTGATCCACGGTTCGGACCGCAACGCTCTGCAGGGGCACGCTTAGGGCGTTCTCGTTCGTCTTGGTGATGATGTCGGCGCTCGCCGTCATGCCGGGGCGGAGCGTCTTGGGGGGATCGATGATGCTGATTTTGATCTCGAATTCGGTTTTCTGCTCGGAAGTTCCCGCCCCGGCGGAATTGGCGCTGCTGGCGATCTCCGACACGACGCCCTTCAACCTCTGATTCGGAAGGGCGTCCACCTCGATCTCGGCCGGCTGGCCGATCGCGACGGACATGATGTCGTTCTCGTCCACGTTGACCTGGGCTTCCATTGACCTGAGATCGGCGACCACCAGGATGACATCCTTCTGGAACTGGGAGCCGAGGGCGATCTCGCCCTGCTCCTTCTTGAGGGCGCTGATCGTGCCGGACATGGGAGCGTAGATCGTGGTCTTGGAGAGATCGTCGCGCGCCTGCTTCAGAGCGGCCTGGGCTTGCTGCACCTGGTCCGTCGCCGACTTGTGGCGCGCCACCTCGACCCGGTACTCGGCCTGCTTCGCCTCGAACGACGCCTGCGACTCCAGCTTGCCCGCCAGGAGCTCCTTCGACCGCTTGTATTCGTTTTCCGCCCTGCTCATGTTCTCGCTCACCAAAGACGCGTTCGCCTCGGCGGAGCTCACGCTGGCCACGGCGCTTTCCACGGCGGCGACGTACCGCTCGCGAGCTAATTCCACCAGGAGGGCGCCCTTTTCCACCCATTGCCCCTCGACGACCGGAAGTCTGGTGATCTTGGCGCTCACGTCCGCGCTGATCTCCACTTGGGTCTTGGGCTGGATCTTCCCGGTGCCGTTCACCCTTTGCACGATCTTCTGGCGGACGACCTTGGCCGTTTGCACTTCCGGCGTCTTGCTCCCGTGACCGCGTAGAGCCATGCCGCTGACGACCGCGACCACCACGAGGATAGCGGCTCCGATCAAGAGGGGTTTTCTCTTCATCTTCATGGACCAGCAGCCTCCAGTCTCTTCCGAGTCAATGCCTTATGTGGTGCCCCGAATGACGACAAGAATACGGCCGGAGCGGGTCCTAGGTTACGGCAGATTTGGACGAAAGTCGCGCCCCGAAGCACTATTTCCCGAGAGTCCGCGCAAGGAGGGCGTGATCCGCTAATTTCAAGTCGGTTCTGTTCTTGCACCGGAAGGTGGATTTCAAGGCGGATCGCAGTCGCGAGAATGTGATAGATTTGCGTTCGCGGTCGCAGTGGGAACGGTCCCTCCGCGGCCGCGCAAAAATCCTCCCCAGTTTGGCTGGATAGGCATTCGTTCTCGTTTCCGTATTGGCGCGCCACGGCTTGGGAGGAGCCAGTGCAGACGGCCCGCAGCTCCATACCTCATTCAAGCGTCCCTCATTCGAGGGAGCCGTCCCCTTCTGCCATCTTGTGTACCCTCCTCTGGGCCCTCCTTGTCGCCGGGGCGTCCTTCGCGTCGATCGTTTGGGCGGCTTCGCCATCGATGAAGGCGGGGGAGGTGATCATCAAATTCAAGCCCGACGCGTCGCGGAGCGACGTCGTCGGCATTCTTTCCGATCTGCATGCTACCCGGCTGAAACACTTCCGCCGAATTCGGGCCGACCATGAGCGCATCTCCGGAATTTCGGTCGAGAGCGCGATCCATCGGTACCGCGGTCACCGGGCGGTCGAGTTCATCGAGCCGAACTACCTCTACCAGGCATCCGTCGTACCGGACGATCCGGACTTCCCCCTGCTGTGGGGTCTCCACAACACCGGCCAGGTCGCCGGTGGGACCCCGGGCGCGGATATCAGCGCGCTCGACGCCTGGGACGTGACCACCGGATCCAGGGACATCGTGGTCGCGATCATCGACACCGGCATCGACTATACGCACCCCGATCTCGCCGCGAATATCTACACCAACCCCCGGGAGATCCCGGGCAACGGCCGCGACGATGACGGGAATGGATTCGTGGACGACGTCCGGGGCTGGGATTTTCGAAACTTCGACAACGACCCGCGAGACGACGCCGGTCACGGAACCCATGTGGCGGGGACGGTCGGGGCGGTCGGGAACAACGGGGTCGGCGTGGTCGGCGTGAACTGGCATGTCCGCCTCATGCCGCTCAAGTTCTTGGGCGCGGATGGCTTCGGGACGACGGCCGGAGCCATCGGTTGCGTTGAGTACGCCACAATGATGGGCGTCCAGATCATGAGCGCCAGCTGGGGTGGGGGTGGATTTTCGGAAGCGTTGCGGCAGGCGATCTTCGACGCGAATAACGCCGGAATCCTCTTCGTGGCCGCCGCCGGCAACGAGGGCCAGAACACCGATATCTTTCCCAACTACCCGTCCGGATTCGACCTCCCCAACATCATCTCCGTCGCCGCGACCACCCCGTCCGACTCGAAGGCGAGCTTCTCGAACTACGGCCTGGAGTCGGTGGACCTGGGCGCGCCGGGCGTCGGGATTCTGAGCACGACGCCGGGGAACACCTACTCCGTGTTCAACGGAACCTCCATGGCCACGCCGCACGTTTCGGGAGCGCTCGCGCTGGTGCTGGCGCGCTACCCGGGAATTGCCATCGCCTCCGCGAAGGCGCTCCTTCTCAATTCCGTGGACCGAATTCCCTCGTTGAGCGGCCTCGTCCTCACCGGAGGAAGGCTGAACGCCGCCCGAGCGCTTCAAGGGTCCGACTCGATCCCTCCCGATCCGATTCTGGACCTAGCCGCCCTCGGGACGGGCTCGAACACCATCACGGTCGAGTGGACCGCGACCGGGGATGACGGGAGAAACGGAACCGCATCCGAGTACGACATCCGCTACGCCGCGTTCGCGATTCATGAGGACAATTTCAACGCCGCGCCGCGATTCCAGGGCGCGCCCCGGCCTGCCGCGGCGGGAAGTCACGAGCGCATCGTGATCCAGGGTCTCTCCTCCGCGACGACCTACTACGTCGCGATGAAAGCGCGGGACGAGTTCGGCAACGCATCTCCCATTTCCAACGTTGTGAGCGCCAGCACGCTCGAAGCTCCCGATATCCAGGTCTCTCCTGACTCGCTTTCGGCCGCCCTCCTCACGGGCGCCGTGACAACTCGGACGCTCACCTTGAGAAACCTTACGGGCGGAACCCTCGACTTCGGTATCGACGTCTCCTTCTCGCCCGCCCCGCCGGGTTCCGGCGGGGCGTCACCCGCCGGCGCCGCGGGGCTCCCGCCCGCCGGCACCGCGGGGCCCCCGCTCCAATGGAGCGATTATGCGCGTGCCGCGGCCGCCACCTCGGGCCCGGCGCCGCCGTCTGCGAGCCGAAGAACCGGAGCGACTACGCTCCCGAGCGTCATCACGGATCCGCCCGGCGACGCGCCGATCGTGGATTTGATCGAGCTGCGGGCCTTGAGTGAGCGCGGGAATCTCCAAGTCGAGATGGAATTCAGCACGGAAATCAATCCGTTCAATTTCGGCGGATTTCTGTCCCTCGACATTGATCAAAACCGCGACACCGGTCGCCCGCCCAGCTTTGGGAACGGGTTCCAGGACATCGGGACCGAATTCGAGTTTGACTTCTTCACGCTCGGCGCGGGTGTGCTGAGCCTTCGCGATGCCTTTTCCGGGACGGTTGTGGCGTCGATTCCGGTCGAGGTCGGGCCCAGGACGCTGCGCTTTACAGCGCCTCTTGCCCTCCTCGGCAATGACGACGGATCCATCGACGTGACGGGCGTCCTCGGGGACAACTTCGGACCCACCGACTGGTTCCCGGACAGTGGGCACGGAACCATCATGGGACGCCGATGGCTGTCCTTCGAGCCAGGATCCGGGACCGTATCTCCTGGGGGGAGCGTGGATGTGGCGGTGACGTTCGACGCGAGCGGGCTGTTCGGAGGGGGCTACGACGCGTTGATACGGGTGGCGA
>VBOW01000022.1:54949-89678 GCA_005893275.1 Candidatus Eisenbacteria bacterium
GTGTGGGGGAGATTGCGGGGACGCTGAGGGTACGGAGCAACGATCCGGACGAGGGGGAATTGTCGGTATCGTTGACGGGGACGGGGTTGGTGCCGCCGGAGATATCGGTTTCGCCGGGCTCGATGAGCGCGGCGTTGCTGACGGGGCAAACCGACACCCAGACCCTGACCATCTCCAACACAGGCGGCAACGACCTCTCGCTGCAGATCACCGTGCGGCGCTCGAATCCACCCCTTGGCTTGGGGCCCGGGCCGGCCGGGGCCAATCCCGGAGGGGCGACCTCGCAGTCGTCCCGCAGCGACGCTTCGGTGGCCGCGCGAATCGGCACGGACGACGCGGGGGCGGCGGTCCTCGTGATCCAGGACACCAGTGCCTGGGGTCTCGATATGGGTTCCTTCCTTCTATCGCGCTTCGGCATCACGCCGACGGTGATTCGATCCGATCAGATCGCCTCAACCGATTTCACCGCCTACGATCTCGTCATCACGGTGGGAGATGAAGGGCCCGACTATTACGGCGCCATCTCCGCGAACGTCGCCAAGTTCGAGGCCTTCCTGGCCGCCGGAGGCACCGTTCAGTATCAGCTCGCGACACAGGGCGATGACGTCTCCATCGCGAACGGGGTACTCGTTCGATATGGGAACCTCGAAAGGGTGAACCGGGTGCTGCTGCCCGACCATCCCATCGTGGCCGGCCTGCCGGCGCTCCTCGCGGGGAATTTCGCCAATCATTGCACCATGACCCAACTCCCGGCCCGCGCGAAAGTCATCACCGAGACAGCCGTTTCCCACCTGCCGACGACCGTGGAGTACTCCGTCGGTCCGGGGAACGTGATCGCGACCGGCATGCCGTGGGAGTTTCTTTATCTCTTCGGGTACGAGCCCGGCCCCATGTTGTACCAGGCAACGGCGTACTCGCTGTCCCTCGCCCACCCCCGTTGGATGAGAACCGCTCCGCCCACCGCCACCGTACCTCCTGGGGGGAGCGTGGATGTGGCGGTGACGTTCGACGCGAGCGGGCTGTTCGGAGGGGGCTACGACGCGTTGATACGGGTGGCGAGCAATGATCCGGACGAGCCTGAGGTGCGGGTGCCGGCGCGGCTGGAGGTGACGGGGGTGACGGATATCGAGCTCTCGAGCGCGGCGTTGAGCTATGGGTCGGTGTTCGTGGGGGGTTCGCGGCTGGATTCGCTGGTGGTGACCAATGCGGGCACGGATCGGCTGGACGTGACGGAGGTGAGCTCGAGCCTCGCGGACTTTTTGGTATCGGTGGGGTCGTTCAGTTTGGATCCGGGGGAGCGTCGGGTGGTGATGGTGACGTTCCATCCGGGCAGTGTGGGGGAGATTGCGGGGACGCTGAGGGTACGGAGCAACGATCCGGACGAGGGGGAATTGTCGGTATCGTTGACGGGGACGGGGTTGGTGCCGCCGGAGATATCGGTTTCGCCGGGCTCGATGAGCGCGGCGTTGCTGACGGGGCAAACCGACACCCAGACCCTGACCATCTCCAACACAGGCGGCAACGACCTCTCCTTCAGGCTCTTCGCCCAAATGGCGGACTCCGGCGCGCCGGTCTCCTCGCTGCCGAGAACTGGGGGAATCCCGTCTCCCGACCAGCAGCGCGTCGGCGTTGCCGCTGCGGTCGTCACCGGGCCCACGCCGAACGGAAGCAGCCCGTCGACCGGGCCCGTGGTCACGGCCGGGGAATACAGCGGGAGCTTTCTCAGGTTCGGTATCACGGACTATGGGGAGATCATGCCGTTCCAGTACCCCTTGGGGAACGAGCATTTGCGGATCGGGTCCTACTACTCAGGCTATACCGTGGCCTATTTCTCCTCCGGACAGGATCACGTGGCCTTCGCAGCGACCGCGAGCCGCAGCGGGATCGTTCCCGTTTCGTATCAGGAATTGGTCAATACGCTGTCCGAGCTGGTTGTGCAGGTCGTGACACGGACGAGCGACGGGTCCCTGGAAATCAGGAGGCTCGTCAGCTTTCAGCGCGACCAAAAGCATGTTCGGATCGAGTCGAGGTTGAGGAATACCTCCGCGGTGCCGCTCACGAACGTGGTGTTCAAGGCCCATGCGGATTGGGACGTGGACGGCGATTTCGACGATGATGCCTGGGACTACGATCCCGCGCGGCACATGACGTACGCGTCGGACGTGAGATTCGTCGCGATTGCATCGGGACGGGCGCCGGATCTCATGGACGCCTACGGCTGGAACGACTACGACACCCGCGCCACGACGGTGGACTACCCCTACGGGCCGATTCGCGGGCTGGACGGGATGGAGGTGCTGCACTTCGAGCTGGGCGACCTGGCGCCTTCGTCGTCGGCGGTGGTCGCGACGGCCTACGGGGCGGGGGACAATCTGGAGGAGCTCCAGCAGGTGATGACCCGCGCGGTCCTGCTCCCGTGGCTTTCGTTCCGTCCGGAGAGCGGAACGGTGCCGCCGGGCGCGTCGGCGAATGTCGCGGTCACGTTCAACGCGACCGGTCTTTTCGGTGGTGACTACCCGGCCGATATCGCGGTGGAGAACGATGACCCCACCGACTCGGAGGTCGACGTCCCGGCCGTCCTCCACGTGACGGCGATCCCACTCATCCGAGTGGAACCTTCCGCTTTGGATTTCGGAACGGTCTTCCTGGGGTCGAGTCTCTCGAAGGACCTCACGGTCTTCAACGACGGCACGGATCGACTATCCGTGACCGCGATGGCCTCCGACCGCACGGCGTATGTCCCCGATGCGTCGGCCTTCACCCTGGACCCAGGAGGCGCGCGCGTTGTCCATATGACGTTCACGCCGACAACAGACGGGAGCCAGCCGGCCACCTTCACGATCGAGCACAACGCGGCGGGATCGCGCACGACGGTCGCGCTGACAGGCACCGGCTTGGTGCCGCCCGTGATCTCGGTATCGCCGGTCTCGATTTACTCCGACCTGCCAACCGGTGGACGCCAGGATCACTCCATACTCGTGAGCAACGGGGGTGGAAGCGATCTCCACTTCACCGTGACGACCTTCACCGGCGCAGCATCGGTTGCGGTGCGGGAGTCCGCGTCCTATGGAAAGGGTGAGATCGACCCCCGCGTCGGGGACCCGGTCACAACCGGGTCCGGCGGGCCGGACCGATTCGGCTATACCTGGGCCGACAGCGACGAGCCCAACGGGCCGTCCTTCGGTTGGGTGGAAATCAGCGCGATAGGATCCGAGGTCCCCATATCCGGTGACGATGAGACCTCCTCACCCATTCCGATCGGGTTCCAGTTCAAGTTCTATGACACGACCTTCACGTCATTCCAGGTCTGCACGAATGGGTTCCTGAGCTTCACCTCGTTTTCTTCGCCATTCACCAACCAGCCGCTGCCGAGCCTCGCGGCGCCGGAGAATCTGCTGGCTGCGTTTTGGGATGACCTGTTCGTCGGCCCCAGCTCCCGGGTGCTCACGCACACGGACGGATCGAGGATGGTCGTGGAGTTCCAAAATGTCCTTCTGCTGTCGGGCGCCGGGCCCTTCACCTTCGAGGTCATCCTGTTTCCGACCGGGACCATCTTGTACCAGTACCTCTCCATGGGAGGCCCCACGACCCTGGCCACCGTCGGATTCCAGAACGGCGCTCGGGATGACGGCGCGACGATCGCCTTCGACGCCCCGTATCTGCACGACCATCTGGCCATCCGGATCGCCTCGGCGCCCTCCTGGCTGCGCGTCGTGCCCGCGTCGGGAACCGTGCCTGCGGGGACCTCGGCTCCGGTCCAGGCGACCGTCGACGCGACCGGGGTCTTTCCGGGAGACTACGCGGCCACGATCCGGTTCGGCAGCGACGATCCGGTTACGCCCAGCCTCAGCGTCCCGGTTACGCTCCACGCGCGCGGGGTGCCTCATCTCGAGGTCGATCCCATTTCGATCGACTTCGGCAACGTCTTCGTGGGCCAGAGCGCCACCCGATCGCTCACCATCCGAAACATGGGGACCGATGTCCTGACGGTGACCTCGATCGGGGCCAGTGCCTCCGAGTACACGGCCAGCCCATCCGCGTTCAGTCTTCCCGCCCTCCAGAGCCTCGAGGTCCTGGTCACCTTCACGCCTGCCGCCGCGGGAACCAGGGGAAGCACCCTCACGATTCTGAGCAATGATCCGAGCTCTCCCCACGTCGTCTCGCTCGCGGCCTCCGCGCTGATCCCACCGGTAGTGGGGGTCAGTCCGCGAGAGATCGTGGCGGCGGCCTTGCCCGGCGGGCAGAAGGTCAAGACGCTCCGAGTGTGCAACACGGGCGGGAGCGGGCTCGATTTCACCGTCCCGTCTCCTCTGCTGACGGTCCCCGCCGTTGCTTCGGGGAGCTACGTGGGAAACGGGAAAGGAAGCCAGGATCCCCGTTCGGGCATCCTCGGAACCGGGGGCCCCGACGCCTTCGGACACGTCTGGACGGATAGTGACGATCCTGGAGGGCCGACCTTCCGGTGGATCGATATCACCTCGACGGGCACGAGGGTCCCGTTCGGATCGAACGAGGACGATCGAACCCTGGGTCCTTTCCCGATCGGGTTCGGGGTTCCGTTTTTCGGCGCGACCTTTGATTCGTTCCGCGTCAGCACGAACGGGTGGGTGAGCTTCACGAGCGACGACAGCGGGTTCGACAACCAGCCTCTGCCCAATTCCCATCGCGGCGTGCCCGAAAACCTTCTCGCAATCTGCTGGGATGACCTGGTGCTTCGGGATGACGTAGGGAGCAGTGTCTACTTCCGGAATGACGGGGCAAAGCTGATCATTCAATTCAATAATTTGCGGCCGTTCAACCTGTTTTCGCCGGCGCTGTATACGTTTGAAGTCTTCCTCTATCCCAGCGGGGCTGTCCAGTATCAGTACCTCACGGTCGGCTCTCCTCTCAGTGGGGTCACGGTCGGGATCCAGAACGCCGCGCGGGATGACGGGCTCACCGTGTCATTCAATTCGGCCTACCTTCACGGCAATCTGGCCATTCTTTTCACCGAGCCCCCTCGATGGATCGAGGTGTCCCCCAGCGCGGGGGTCGTTCCCACCGGGGGCTGTGTCGATCTCGCGGTTCACCTCGATGCCTCGCAGCTGGCGCCTGCGGACTACTCGGCCGCCATCTCCGTGATGAGCAACGACCCGAGCAATCCGCGCATCGTGAGCAACGTCCTCTTCCACGTTGGATCGATCGACGCGGTGGCCGCGGATGTGGATCCCAACACGCTCAACCTCGATAGCAACGGCCGATTCATACACGCGTCTCTGGAGCTTCCCGCGGGGTTGGATCCGAATCGGACCGTGCTCTCCACGGTCCGATTCCAGGGACAGGTTCCCTGCAGTCAAGACGCGCTTGCCATCGGGGATTTCAACCATGATGGGATCGCAGATCTGAGATTCCAGTTCGATCGGGCTGCCGTGGAGGCGATCCTAACCGAGGGGGACCCGGTTCCCGTGACCGTCACGGGAGAGATCGAGGATACGATCTATTTCGTGGCGAGGCACAACCTTCGCGTGATCCGGCCCCGGGTGCACGCCCCCAATGGCGGTGAGACCTTGGTTTCCGGCGGGGGATTCCAGATCACGTGGAGTAATCCCGAAGGCTGGCACGTCGACCATGCCGACCTCTACTACACGACCGACGATGGGGTTTCCTGGACTCTGATTGCCCAAGGAGTCATCGGACAGAGCTACGTGTGGCCGGTGCCCGCGGTACCATCGAGCGCCGCGCGTGTGCGCGTTTACCTCTATGATGCCGCGGGAATCATGGGCTACGATTCGAGCGACGGCGTATTCAGGATTACGCAGATCACGGCGGTTGCTTCGGAAGAGGCGGCTCCGCCGGCCGTCCACGCGCTCTTCCAGAACAGCCCCAACCCCTTCAACCCGACCACGAGCATCCGCTTCGACCTCCCTGTTCCTTCGTCGGTCCTGCTCATGGTCTACGACATCCAGGGTCGGACGGTCCAAACGCTGCTCCGGGGGTGGATGCCCGCGGGAAGACACAGGGCCACGTGGGATGGCCGCGACGACCGCGGACAAGACGTGGCTTCTGGGATTTACTACTACCGCCTCTGGGCCGGGGGATTTCAGGCAAACAAGCGAATGCTCTTGTTGAAGTAGGTGTTGCGAGGCGGGAGGGCTGGACGGCGGCACGCCGAAGCTCTATTTTGCTTCGGCTGCGGTTGACGCCGCGGCGTCAACGCCATGAGCGACCCTTACCGGAACCCCACGAGAGAATGTGATCTCGTCATGAAAGGCGGGATCACGAGCGGCCTCGTCTACCCGCAGGCTCTCCTCGAGCTGGCTCAGGAGTACCGGTTCCGATCCATCGGAGGCACATCGGCCGGCGCGATGGCGGCCTCTCTGGCCGCGGCGGCCGAGTATGGACGTGAGCCTTCGGATCCGAAAGGGAAGGGCGGTTTCGAGAAGCTGCGGGATCTGGACGAGTGGCTTTCCACGGGCCGGAATCTTCTCAGCCTCTTCCAGCCGAGTCGATCCACAGCCGCATTGTATCGAGTGCTGCTCGCACTGAACGAGGAAGCGAGCCGTTCCGCCGGGCGTCTCTCGAAGGTCCGCCCGCATGCCGGTCGCATTTGGGCGGGACGCCTCAGGCGGCTCCTCGTGCTGCGAAAGGACGCGGTCAGCTTCTGGGCAGGTGGGATTTCGGGCGGGGCGCTCGGCCTGGCCCTCGCGTCTTGCGTCTTGCGGTCCGTGTTCCCGCACAGCGGCAGCTCCCTCGCGCTCGCGGCCTCGCTCGCCATCGTGATCAGCGGCTTCTCCCTTGGGCTGGTCGGCGCAATCCTCGGAAGCGGCTTGCACCTCTTCCGGATCGCGACCGGGCATTTGCCCAGGAATCATTTCGGCTTGTGCACCGGGCGAAAAGATTCAGAGTCGCCCTCCTCTCCCGATGTCCTCACGGATTGGCTGAGCGCACGGATCAATGACCTCGCCGGGTTGGATCCCAACGGCCCGCCTCTCACCTTTGGGGATCTCCAACGAAAGGGCCTGTCCTTCCGGGAAGGAGGCACCGGCGGCGGGGAGCAAAGCATCGATCTCCGAATGATCGCGACGGACCTGAGCCACAACCAACCCTACGTGCTCCCCTTCGAGCAGCAGCTATTCCTGTTCCAGGAAGAGGAGATGCGCCGCTTCTTCCCAGCCAACATCGTGGAGAGAATGACCCACGCGAAAAGATCGGAACGCGTTTCCCTGGAAAGGCTACCCGGGGTTCATTTCGTGCCGGATGCCGCGGATCTCCCCATCGTCTTCGCAGCGCGCCTCAGCATGAGCTTTCCCGCGCTGCTGAGCGCGGTTCCCCTCTACACGATCCGACAGTCCGCCTTTGAGATTCGACGCGTGGGGGAGAGGGTTGTCCTCGAGCATCCGGACGAAGACCTCCAGGAGAATCTCTTCAGCGACGGGGGGATCGCGAGCAATTTCCCGATCCATTTCTTCGATCGATGGCTCCCCGGCCGTCCGACATTCGGGATTAATCTGACCCAGATGCCCGAGGAATCATTTGAAGCGGAGTTGCCCGTCACCACGCAGAGGGGCGTGACCTCCAGAAAGATACTCCGGGCGGAGTGCTTCAGTCGTGTGTCGTCCGAGTCGCCCGGGGAGGACCCCGAGTTCGTGCGATCGGTCTATCTTCCCAAAGCGAATGCCCCGCGGCGCCCGGAGTGGGTGTCGATCAAGAGCCTCGCGGAATTTTTCGGTGCGGTCTGGACGACCGCGCAGAATCATCGCGACAGGACGCAGGCGATGCTCCCCAGCTATCGGGACCGGATCGTGAACATCCGCTTCTCTCGAGGCGAGGGCGGCCTGAATTTGGCGATGGGGTCCGACCGGATCGAAAGTATTCGAAGGAAGGGGCGGGCGGCGGGAAAGATGCTTCGCAACTTCACCTTCGATGAGCACCGCTGGGTCCGCTTCCTGGTCCTGTTGGACGAGCTCGAGGCGGAGCTTTTCAAGCTGAGGGAGCGGTTTGCGACGCCTCTCCCGTACGAGGATCTCCTCATCGATGGGGTGGCGCGCGGGCATCCTTATCCACGGTCCGTCGCGTGGCGACAGGAAGCGCTCGCACGAATGGAGTTTCTCCTGCACATGGTCGGGCAATGGGAGGACCGGCAGGTCACGTGGAGCGCGAGCCACCCCGGTTGGGGCGACGCGCGCTTTTTCGAAAAGGACGGTCCTAAGCCCGAGGGTTCCCTTCGAGTGACCCCTAAGGTCTAGGGAAGGAGCCGATACGCACCGCGGGGCCGGAAACGGAGGAGGGTCTTGAGCTACGTTGATAAGAATCTCATTCCAGGAGAAACAATCCTATACAGGACCAAGCTTCACTGGGTGGTGCTCCTCTGGCCCGTGCTGGTGGGCTCGTTCCTCGGTCTGGCATCCCTGGTCCTGATTTTCGGCGCGGTCGGGGCCCGCGCCGGCGACCATCAGTCCCATGCCGTCGCGACGGGCGCTGGACTGTTCTTCCTCCTGGTTGCCGCCGCGATCACAGGGTTTGGGATTCTTCGACGAAACGCGACGGAGATTGCGGTGACGAACAAGCGAGTTCTCATCAAGACGGGGCTTCTCAGCCGGCGCACCATCGAATTGCTTATCTCGAAGATTGAAAGCATCGGCGTCGACGAGTCTCCCTTCGGAAGAATCCTCGGCTTCGGAACGGTGATCGTGCGCGGTACGGGTGGAACCCCTGAGTCGTTCGACCGGATTGCCCATCCTCTGGAGTTCAGAAGGCAGGTGCACGGCCAAGTGGATCCGGCGCAGGGGCGCTAGAGCGCACGCGCGCATGCCCCTCACCCCCCGAGTCCATCCTCAAATCAGGTCCCGGAGAAAGCGGCCCAGATTGCGCAGCAACCCGGTCGGCTCGGGGAAGTAGACGTCCAGTTCTTTCGCATTCACGGGCCACGTCGCCGTTCCCATCAGAAACGCGAAATCGATCATCGCCGGAAGACAATCATCTCCCGAGACCGCGGTCAGGGCCTCGCCGTCGAGAAACATGCTCCGCCGGTCCTGATTGTGGGATCCGAGGGTGGAGATCACGATGGCGCCCCCGCGCCGCGTACAGGAAACCGAGTCCGGGATGAGCGAGCGGCCGATCGCGTCCGAGTCAACCGCAGCCCCCAACGACTGGTGTCTCCGTGCTTCGAGGTAACGGCTGAGAACTCCCGCCCACTCCTCCCGAGCCAGCAGCGAGAGGGCGGCCTCATTTGCGAAGAACTGGGCCTTCAGGTGCATGTGAGGCTTGTGCGGATTCGCGACCGATATTTCGTCCACAGGCGCCGTGTGCGTCTCTTGCATGCGGGAATACTCCTCGCGCAGGACTTGCACGACGGAGGGATGGATATGAAATCGATCGCGCAGAGGAGTGTCGCGGCATTCCTTCTCGAGCATGCGCTCCACGAGCGCGCATACGTCGTTCACGTCGCGATCATTGGTGTAGAGGCCGACCCGCAGCGTCCCTCCCGCGGCACGAATCGCGTCGCCGAGCAGCTCGGAGGAGCGAAGGAGGACCCAAAGGGTCTGGTGCATGAGGCCCATCGTCGGTAATGCGCTGCTGGGCGCGTTCTCACGCGCCGGCGCGATGGGGAATGCGTGACACCCGCGCAGCGCGGCGGAGACGAACATTCCGGCCCAGAAATCGCTAGTCCAAAGCGAGTCCGGCGCCAGCAGGACGGCGCCGCGCTGCATGAGGTTATAGAGCGCCGCCTTCAGCACCGTTGCCGTTTTCATTCGGAACCCCGTTCCGTTCATGACGGCCAGCACGTTCGCGGTCCACCCCGCGGAACGGAGGGAGTCGCAGGTCCTCGCGTAGGTCGCTGGAAAGGGTCCTTCTCGCAGGAAACCCGGCAGCTCATCGGGGTGGATGCCCTGGGTCACGAGAAGGCTCCGGGCGGCGGTCTTCAGACGAACCAGCTCCGTTCCACGCAGGACCAGGCTCCGGTCCTCCCATTGAGGTCCGACATAGTGTTCTCCCACGCCGAGCCCAGTGAAGATCGCCTCACCGGACGCCGGGTTCTCCTCGAAGACGTCTCGGAAGGCGAGCTTCGTGTGATCGCGCATCAGCATGTCGTCCATGAAGGTTGGGTCGTAAGGGTGGGTGATCGCGACCTGAACCCTGACCCGTCGCCTGAGGTATCGCTCGCCGCGGCTCCTCATCGCGCTCGACTGTTCGAGGGTCTCGCGGAGGCGCACGACCCCGGAACGCACCCGAGATTCCAGGTTGGCGTCGGAGAGGTGGGGTGCCTTGGTCGAACCTAGGTTCTCTAGAAAGGAGAGCACCTCTTGGGACCCGTTCGTGCGGTAGTAGTGCTCGTCGAGAAGGATGAGGAATTCCGGCAGATCCGAGCGCTCGCCGCGGTCCATGGCCCGGACCGCCCGGATGAAGGCTTCGATGTAGCCGTCCACCGCAAGCGCCCAGGCAATCCGGTCAGGCCCCTTCGCGTCGTTGCGCCCGCTGTAGTCGTGGACCCAGAGGACGTGGTGGCTTCGCGTCTCGAGGATGGAACGTCGCAGCTCGCGGAAGAACTGCTCGTTCAGTACGTACCGGACCGTGTTGGCGGACGAAAAAGGCTGTCCCACGACCGCGCCGAGAACCGAATCGAGCTCGGCCTGGGAATCGTACTCGTCAGGGCGGAGCCCGTAATTCAGGGGGAGCCAGACCAGGCGCCACGTCCGCCAGCGCCGGTGGGCGGATCGTGCCACCTCGTCGAGCTGCTCCAACACTTGACGAAATACCTCGCGAGCCGCGTCACGCTCCGTCGCGCCAAGCCGCGCTTCAGGCTGTGAGAGCGAGGCGCCAAATTCAGCGCAGGCCCCTTCGAGGAGTCCGGTCAGCTCGCCGGGTCGTTTGATACGGCCGAGGAGACGATTGTACGGAAGGATTACCTTGCGCAGGAGGATGGCGCGAGCCCTCGCTGCAAGGGCCTCGCCGATGGCAGCGTCTCCACCCGCGGCGAGCGCGAACGCCTCCGCCAGGCAGGCGTGGTAGGAAGAGTCCTCCGCCGCGAAGGAGTGACCGGGCTGGACCACGTGCTCCCTCAAGGCTGCGGCCTCTCGCTCGAACGCCTCGCGCCCCTTTCGACTTGTAGCACCCCGCGGGGTCATGTTCGGAGTGAGCAGCCGGTCCATCCATTCCATCGAGTGACGGACGCGCGCCACATCGACCGCCGGCCAGAGGGCCGGCTCCGGTGGGACGGGACGCGGGAGCCTCCCTCGCGCCATCGCCACGTGGGCGTTCCGCGGCCGGGTAGCTCTGTAGTCCGCCCATGGAAAGGGCATTTTCATTCCAGCCTCGAGGCTCCGCCTGGCGGGGATGTAATCGATCCGCACGCGATCGCCGCGCCCCAAGATGCCGCCTCGGCGCGGGGCGCCCTGGAGCGAGAGCTTGATGAACGGCTTGCTCGCGTGGAGGTCGTATTCGAACCCGCCGCGGAGAATGGGCAGCTTCAAGGAGGCGCCGAACGTGCCGCCCGACCCTTCCCCTCTCCTCATATAGGTCCCCTCGAACGCGACGTCGATGAGGCCAAACTGTGGGGCCGCCACCCGCCCTTCCATGTCGAGCAGAAAGCGGTAGGTTGGCCGCTCCGCCCGAAATCCATAGCCGGCAAGGGTGCCCCATTCAAAGCGGTAGTAAGGAGGCTGGCCGAGGGGGAAGGCTTTCAGTGTCGGCGGGAACGTGGGCGGATTCGTGGCCGAGGGACTTGGTTCGGCCGCTCCGGATGCGGGGTACAATGTGAGCGTGGTAGCGAACACGAGGGAAACTGCGTGTGCTACGAACGCGGATTTCATGGCCCCCTTCGCATCCGGCCGCCCGATTAAACGCCCCCGCGTGGTGCGTGTCAACGGGGCTTCTGGACCTGTTTTCGGCCGCGGGCGGGCTCGGCCGCGGCCCAGGAACGAGGAGAATAGACCGCCGTTCGGGGTACTCCCGCTTGAATGGCGTACCGAGTCCTCATGGCACTCGTTGCGGTGATGCTGAGCGAGAGCTGTGCGCCGGCGATCCACGTTCGACCGCGAATCGATCCCGTGCTTTACCCGGAGCCTCGACAGAACGCGATCACCTTCTGGGGTCATGCCTGCGCCTACATCGACGTGGGCGGGGTAGGAATCGTGACCGATCCCGTTTTCGCAGGTTCGTATGGACTCGTTCATCGACGTCAAATTCCAGCACCGCCGTCCGAGGCGTATGATCGGGCGCAGGTTGTGCTCCTCTCGCACGCCCACCACGACCACCTGGACTTCGGCACCCTGGCACGGTTTTCGCCGCGAACGGCGGTCCTATGTCCGGCACCGGCGGCAAGATATCTCAAGGAGCGGGGCATTCGCGCGCGGGTGATGAGGCCAGGGAGCGAATATCGCTTCGCCGGCGGCACGATCACAGCGGTCGCCGCCCACCATCCGGGGGGCCGCCTGTCCATGAAGGCGCGCTCGGATGGGCGGGCCTTGGGATACGTGATCCGAACCGATAGCGTGAGGATCTTCTACAGCGGGGACACGGAGTACTTCCCCGAGCTTGCCGCGATCGGACTCAAGTACGCTCCGGACATCGTCCTCCTCAACGTGAACCGTCACCTCCACTCGAAGGACGCGCTCCATGCGGTAAAAGACCTGCGGGCGCCGCTCGTTGTCCCGATGCACTTCGGTGCGTACAGCGGCTCCAACGCGCGGCTGGGGCGCAAGTGGCGCGCCGAGCTGGTGCGCGCTCTCGGCCCCATCGTGGCGCCGCTCGAGGTAGGCGCGGCCTTGCCCATTCCCCATTTGAAACCGGAGAATACGGCCGTGCAAGGAGACACCGCGTCGTGTTTCGCGCGTTAGCGCGCTCGATTCAGATTTCCACACGCGCCGGGCTGGGGCTCACCGGTGTCCTAGCTGTCGGGACCGTTCTCGCGGTGGCCTCCCCGGGTGTTGCCGGGTCACGTGTGCTGGACCGGCTCGCCACAAGCACGGGGAAACACTTCGCCGTGCCCGTGCCGGGGGTGCGAGGGATTCCCAATCTCGCTGAAATCGAATCGGGTTTGGCGCGCGGCGGCCAGCCGGCGGACGATGGGATCGAATACCTCCGAAGTCGGGGCTTTCGGACCGTGATCGGTTTTCGAACGAACGCCACGGAGAGGCTGAAGCTTCAGCGCGCGGGGCTCACCTATGTGGAGATTCCGCTGCGCGCCGATCTCTTTGGTTCAAGGGCGCCCACGCAAGACCAAATACGTCTGTTCTTATCCACCGTTGGGGATTCGGCGCGGCGTCCCGTCTTCTTCCACTGCAGACGCGGAGTGGATCGAACGGGCGCCATGGCGGCGATCTACCGGATTGAGGCGTGCGGGTGGACCCGGGAGGAGGCGATCGAGGAAATGAAGGCCTTCGGTTTCAACGGGTACTACAAGAGTCTTCTGCGATTTGTGCAACGTTACGCTCGGAGAGGTGCCCCGTGAGGGTGATCCCAGAGACCCTTCCGCACGCGAGCCGCCCATTGTGCCGGAACTACGGAGGGCATAGATTCAGGGGCCGCGCGGTGCGGGAATCGGGCATTGCAGCCATGGAAAAGGAGGAGGTTGTGAAATCTGTCTTGTCGGCACTGGTTTTCGGTCTTGCTCTCGCGATTCCCGCCGCGGCTCAGGATTCTACCTCGGCTCCGCCCCCGGCGACGACGCCACCGCCCGCGGAGGCGACGACACCATCCTCGGCGGCGCCGGCGTCCGCCCACGTCATGATCAACCCCATGGAACTGAAGTGGGGCGACCCGCCCGCGGTGCTAGGGAAGGGGGCCAAGTTGGCCGTCCTGTCCGGGGATCCGGGGGCGGCCGGTCCGTACACCATTCGGCTCAAATTGCCGGCGGGTTACAAGATTTCTCCGCACTGGCATCCCACGGACGAGAACGTGACCGTGATCGCAGGGACGTTCTCGCTGGGACAAGGCGAAAAGTTCGACCGGGCATCCATGAAAACGCTGACAGCGGGAGGCTACGCTCTTCTGCCCGCGGAGATGCGGCACTTCGCATGGACCAAGGGGGGAGCCACCATTCAGGTTCACGGGATGGGCCCGTTCGTCCTCAACTATGTGAATCCAGCCGACGACCCAAGCCAGTCGGCGGGCACGAAGTAGCGGGCCGGGCAATCGTTCGCGAACTCTGAGGGGGGGAGCTCCAATGATCTTGCGCCGGCGTGTCCGAGGCATTTTCGCCATACTCGCCACACTCGCCGTGGCCGCGACTGCTTCGGCCCCAGTGGCACAATCCCAGCCGAGATTCGAATGGCCGGAGAAGGCCAGGAATCTCAAAGTTCTCCCCAAGAACACACCCAAGGAAAAGCTCAGCGCCACGATGATCGGGTTCACCAGGGCGCTCGGCGTCCGGTGCCCCTTTTGCCACGTCGGACAGGAGGGGCAGCCCCTGACCACCTACGATTTCGTGTCCGATCAGAAGCCTACGAAGAATATCGCCCGGCGGATGATGAAGATGGTGAGCACTATCAACCACGATCTAAGCAAGATGAAGTTCCCGGAACCGAAGCGCATCAACGCGGAGTGCGCCACATGTCACCGGGGACGGCCACGGCCCATGACGCTGGCGGAAGAGCTCACGTTGGTCTATGAGACGGCCGGGATCGACAGCACGGTCGCGCGGTACAACACTCTCCGCGAGCGTTTCTACGGCAGCGGTTCCTACGACTTCAGCGAGAGAAGCCTCAACGAGGTCGGCGGCACGCTCCTCGCCCAAGGGCACCCCGATGACGCCATCCGTATCTTGAGTCTCAACGCCGAGCAGAATCCGAAGTCCTCATTCGCCTACTCGAGTCTGGCGAACGCCTGCGCGGCCGCGGGGAAGAAAGACCTTGCCGTCCAGAATTATGAAAAGGCGCTCGAGCTCGACCCGAGAAACCGGGAAGCGGAGCAGAAGCTGAAGGAGCTTCGGGGGGAACCCAAGTAGGCGGTCACCCTGGACGTGGCCCCGCCCAGCTCATCGGGCGGGGAGCGTGAAAGGAGACGGGGCGGCACCCTTCGGCGCCGCCCCGCAGCTTTGTTCGGTGATGTTGGTTCGAGCCGGCTACGCCTTGCGGACGTTGGCCGCCTGGAGCCCCTTGGGTCCTTGGACGATTTCGAACTCCAAGCGCTCGCCTTCGGCCAGCGTCTTGAAGCCTTCGCCGGAAATGGACGAGTAGTGCACGAACACGTCCTCGCCGCCTTCCTGCTGGATGAATCCGAAACCCTTCGACTCGTTGAACCACTTCACGGTTCCTACTGCCACTCTGTACTCCTTACGCACTGGGGCGCTGGGCCCCTACTCGCCGTCCTCTCGGATCGGCCAACCCGGCCACTATGGTCGGGCCCCCGGATGAGCTTCCACCCGGACACAAAAAAAGCCGCAGGTGATTTCTCCTGCGGCAATGTCATCGCGTCTCGGCGCTACGTACGACCGTCAGGCAACTGCTCGCCGATAGTGTCGGCCAACCCGCCGCTCATGTAAAGAACTCTTTTTGGGGATTTCGTCACCGGCCGATCCGCCCCGTTTGGGGCATCATGGAGTCGATATGAGCCCGCGCACCCAACCATCCCCGGCCAGGGTCTGGGCCGCGCGCCTCGTCGCGGTCGCGGCGGACGCGGTCCAGATCTTCGCCGTGCCGGCGTTCCTCGGCGGTGCCGCCTCGCCCCTCAACGACGCGCTCGATATCGGCGTCGGGATCGTGATGATCGCGCTGCTCGGCTGGCACATCGCCTTCCTGCCCACGCTCGTTGCCGAGCTCGTCCCCGTGCTCGACATTTTTCCCACGTGGACGGCGGCAGTGCTCTTTGTGACCCGGGGCAGCAGGTGGCGGCAGCCTGGCGGGCGCGTTGGAGGCGCTTGAAGAACTCCTAAAGTATATGCCTGGCGGCCCTGGCGGCTCCCCGGATTGGTGCTATCCTTACTTCACGCAGGGATCTTGTTCGGACGAAGGGCACGGACAGCGACTCCAGTCGAGCTCACTATGCTTCCCCGGCGCATAACACCATGGCGGGTCATCCTGTTCGTCGCCGCCGTGCCGGCCGTTTTGGCCGTGCATCCTGCCGCGGCCCAAACCGACTCCTCGGGCGTCCGTTACTACGAGCTTGCCACCACAAGCAATTACCAGTCAGGTTGTTTCGGTCCATGTCTCTGCCCGGTTCTAATCTCCGGCCCGCTCAAGGGCACCTTCATCCTCAAGCACTTGGGCTTCGACGGGCTCTTCGATCGATATGACGTGTCCGACGTGCGGTGGACCGTGCCGGATAACACGACGAATCTCACGATTCGGGGTGCCGGCACGTACCGCGTCGGGGGCGAAGTCGCGATCCAGCAACAGCTAAGCCTGGACCTCTCGGTCGGTGGAAGCCCGCCGGAGCACTTCGATAGCGGGCTTGTCGCTGGAGGGGGCGAGTTCCCGAAGATCGATATCACCATCTCCCTCCACCAGAACACAGCGTGCCACGATACGGTGATGCACGTGGTGGCATCGCCCTACTACACAACGACCGGCGTGGAGCAGGGGACCGGCGGTGTCTCAGCGGCTCTGGACCGCGTAACGCCGAACCCCTTCGGCGGACAAGTCAAGCTGCGCTTGACGCTCGCCCGGCCGGGGCCGGTCGAGATCGTGATCTATGACGTCCTCGGTCGAGCGGTCCGCGTTCTAGCGAAAGGCGCCTGGCTGACCGCCGGAGAGCACACGCTCTCCTGGGACGGGCGGCGTGATGGCGGCGCGGCCTGCACGGCGGGCGTGTATTTTGTCGGCGCCCACGTGGAAGGCCGCGTTTTCATGAGTCGAGTCGTAAAGGTGAACTAGGTTCGCGGCGCTCGTGGCACGGCAGATACCGTCGATCCCCCGGCGCCGAGCGGTGGAGCGCCGAAAGCAACCCCTCCGACTCGCTCCGGTCCTCGGACTCCTGCTCGCATGGGCGACGGTGCCTCACGACGCCCGCTCCGAGACTCCGCTGACAACGGTCCGGGTGGCGCAGGGCCTAAGCCTTCCACTCTTCGCCACCTCGCCTCCCGGTGACACCACCCGTCTCTTCATCGTCGAACAGCGCGGGACGGATCGCCGCGGCCGCATCAAGATCCTCAAGAGCGGGACCGTCTTGGGCACCGAGTTCCTAGCGACGCCTCCCCTCGCCGCCGGCACCGAGCAGGGGCTTCTTGGGCTCGCGTTCGCGCCCGACTATGCGACGAGCGGACGGTTTTATGTCAACTATACGGACTCCCTGGGAACGACGAGAATCGTACGCCACACCGTTTCGGGGAATCCGGACATCGCGAACCCCGTCGGCACCGAGATTCTGTCGATCCCCCAGCCCTTCGCGAATCACAACGGCGGCTGGCTGGGTTTCGGTCCCGACGGCTACCTCTATATGGCGACGGGGGATGGCGGCGGCGCAGGGGACCCTGCCGACCGCGCCCAGAACGTCGACAGCCTCCTTGGGAAGATCCTGCGTCTGGACGTGAGCGGCGCGGGGTACACGATCCCGCCGGGGAACCCGTTCGCGGGTCCGACGCCGGGCCGTGACGAGATCTGGGCGTTCGGCCTCAGGAATCCCTGGCGGCCGAGCTTCGACCGCGCGACGGGCGACTTGGTGATCGCCGATGTCGGGCAAAACCTGCGCGAGGAGATCGACTTCGCCGCTTCCGGAACGGGAGCGGGCGCGAACTACGGATGGCGTTGCTTCGAAGGCTCGCTTCCCTTCACCTCCAGCACCACGATCCCCTGCGGTTCCTGCTCGGCGCCGGGATGCCCCAAGATATTCCCGCTCCACGAGTACGACCACACGCTCGGACGCTGCTCGATCACCGGCGGGTTCGTTTATCGCGGGTGCGCGATCCCCGATCTCAGAGGCCAATACTTCTTCGGGGATTACTGCGGGCGCCAGATCTACACCGGCCGGTTCCAGGGCGGAGCCTTCGTGGATTTCAGAGATCGGACCTCTCAGCTTGCGCCAGGCGGAGGCCTGACGATCGGCAACATCACGAGCTTCGGAGAGGACGCGCGCGGCGAGATCTACATCTGCGATCAAGGCGGACAGATTTTCAAGATCGTGCCGAGCGCCGCCGTGCTCGAGTCGGACATGCCGGCCCTGCGCGCGCGAACCGCGCTTGGCGATAGCCTCGGCTCCACCGCGCCGGGAAACGCGCTCGTCACGGGGATCATCCCCTTCGCCGATGCGGGGAGCCGGATTCGGGGGGTCGGGTATCTCAAGAACGCGACGATTCGGGAGTGCACGGCGATTTCGGGCAGCTGCCTGACCTCCCATGTCCGGCTCGACCCATTCGACATCGACCTCACCGCCTGCGTCGATTCCGCGGTCAACGCGCTCACCCGTACGTTTGTTTTCAGAAACACATCGGCATCATCCCGCGCGCTCGCCTACGTGGACGTCATCACGCCCGTCCTGCGTGGGGATCCCGACGGCGCCGTGAAGGCCGCGCCGTCCGGCCCGAGCAAGAGCGCGGTGCTGGTTCAAGCCGATACCTTTTCTCCGGATCGTTGGATCGTCCACTCCGGCTCGGGCTCTGCGGGGGTGACCTACAGCGCCGACGTGGATACGGCGTCGGAGCTCGGCGCACGCGTGGCTGCCGATCAGCCGCTCGCCGAAGGCGCGTCCGCGGGGCCGGCCTCCGTCGGGTTGGCTCTCGGCTTCGACTTCGGATCGGTCGCGCCGGCGGTCCGCGAAACCGTGGTCGTCGTGACGCAGCTCAGAGCCTCGGCGCCGAGCGGCGTGGATGGGGGGGCGCCAATCCCTGCCGGGGGCGAGCTTCGCGTCCTGGGCCCGATTCCATTCCGCTCGGACCTTCGTCTCCAGGTCGGCCTGCCGCGCGCCGGGCGGATCTCGCTCGACGTGTTCGATCCGGCCGGAAGGCGCGTGCGGACGCTGACGAGGGGCCGGATGCCTGCGGGGAGAAGCTTCATTCAGTGGAACGGGAGGCTTGACGGCGGAGGAAACGCTCCGTCCGGGATTTATTTCGTCAAGCTGAAGAGCGACGACTGGGCGGTGATGCGCCGGGTCGTGCTGGTGCGATGAGGGGATAGACGAGGAGGCGGGGACTATCCCTCGAGGCTACTCCGGAGGCTTGTCGGGTGGGGCCGCATCGTCTTCGGGCGCCTGAGGTTCAGGGGGAAGTGCCGCCGCGGCGCGGGCCGCGGCCTTCTCGGCCTGACGCGCTTGCCGGGCAGCCCGTTTTTCGTTCGCCCTTTCGACCCGCTTCTTTGCCTTCTGGTTCTTGAGAAAGGATGGATTTCCTCTGCCCGCCATCGTGTTCTCCACGATCCGTGTATCGCCGCCGATTCTCGTAGCCCAGGCCCTCAGTCTCGCCTCTTGGAGCCCGCGACACAAGATGAAAGCGTCGGGGCGCGATTGCCGTTCTCCGGATCGTTCCTGGGGCGTACGCTTCGGTGGTGCCGCTCATCTTTCTCGCCCTCTTCGCGCTCGCCCAAGGGGCGGACATCATCGGCCTTCCTTCACCCGATTGGCCGGCAGAACGATGGGTCCAAGGCGGCCCGCTGCGTCTCGCCGATCTCCGGGGCAGGGTGGTCCTCATTCGCTTCTTCATGGACGCACGGTGTCCCCTTTGCCGGGGTACAGCTCCGGCCCTGAACGAGCTCTACCGCGAGTTCGCGCCGAAGGGGATGATCGTGATCGGGTTCTACACGCCCAAGCCGCGGCCGCGGCCCACGACGGTGGAGGAGGTGCGGGACTACGTGAAGGCATTCGGATTTCGCTTTCCGATCGCCGTCGATGACGACTGGGGATGCTTGCGACGGCTCTGGCTCGACCGGGTTCCGGAAGCGGAATTCACGTCCGCGTCGCTTCTCATCGATCGCAAAGGAATCGTGCGCCACATCCAGGCCGGCGGGACTTATTCGAAGGACTCCAAGGACCGGCGGGCCCGGAGCGACTACGAGTCGATGCGCTCGGCGATCATAAAGCTCCTCGCGGAGCGGTGACGCCGGGCCGATCGGACAGGCGAGCGCTGGAGATCAGCGGCTGCCGGCCAGCAGCCTTCCGGGTTTGCCGGCCCGCATGCGCTCCACCACTCGTTCGCCGATCAGCCGGCCCACCCTCGCGCCCTCTTCGTTGTCGTGACGGAAGTGGATTCCACCGTAGAGGCGGGAGACCGCGGCCTCCTCGGCCTGCTGCTCGAAGTAATCGCGCTCGCCCGGAAAAATCACGCCCAGGACGGCGGCAGCGGCGGCGGAAACCGTAGAGTGACCCGACGTATAGCTGGGGAAATTAGGGGTCGCGATCACCGTCGTGAGGCCCGGGATGCGCTGGAACGGGCGGGCGGTCCAGAACCTGTATTTCGTTTCCCAGCACGAGACGAACCCGTCGGCCATGGCCATGTTGAGATAGGCATGCGCGCGCGCCGATCCGGCGAGATCCAGGTTCGATTCCTCGATGCGGTCGTTGAGCAAATCGTTCCAGATCGTGGGCGGCGGGAGATCGGCCCATTTGTGGACGATCGCGATCTGCTCGGGCGTGCGGTGTAAGGATACGTCGTAGACCTCCTGGGTCTCGTTCTGATCCAGCGTCGAGCCGAAGGGGTACGGGGGTTCCGGCTGGATCTCCGAGCCCGATTCGAGAATCCAGGTCTTCCACGACCCGCAGATCGGCAGCACCGGATTTGTTCCGGTCCAGATTCCATCCCCGCTGGGGGCGGTTCCGTTGAAGGGAAGGTCGGACCCGTCCCCCTTTCCGCGTGCGACGACGATGCCGGCTACCGCACGGCCGAGAGCCCAGCCTCCGAGCGCGCGCCCCCGTAAACCGCCGGCGAGCGCGATCTGATCCGCGGCGGCCGCGGCAATTCGCTCGCCTGCGGCTGGAAAGAGGTAGAGCAGGACCCTCGAGGCTACTCCCGCGGCGACCGCGTGCGCCGGAAGACGGCCGCGGAGATGATCCCCGGAAACCACCAGGGCCTCGTAGACGCCCACCTGAACCAGTGCGTAGTCGCGCGCCAGCATCGGCGGCGGCAGCTTGGCGGCAAGTCCCAATTCCCTCGCAACCCGATTCCAGAAGACGACAGGGTTGGGAGCCGCGCCGAGCCTCGGCTCGCCCGCGGACGATATCAGGCGATCGAAGAGCGCGCGGTCCTCGGGCGAGGCCGCCTCTCGGCCGGGAGCGGGCAGCCGAGGATCCAGCGGACCACGAATCAGGAGGGTTTGTGAATCGCCGGCACCTGCCGGCTCGCGTCCAGCGGGGGCGACGGCGTTCTCGAGGCTGCAGCTGCTGGTGGCCAGCGCGAGGAACAGCGCGCCGGCGAGGATGCGGTCGATGCGCATGGTTGTCACCCTCGGTGGGGAACAGTCTTGAGTTTAGGAACGCGTGGAGGCCGCATCCTAGCACGGTGCCGCCCGTCCTGAAAAGGTGTCGCGGCTCCCTCGTACTGGTTCGTCCGGAGCGATCCGGAAGGGACATCGATGCCGAGCATCTCGTGCCCCGTGGCACATTTCAAAGTTGCGACAACCGAAAAGGTGTAGGGTGGTTAGGTCTCCCAGGCGGCTCTGGGCGGCTCCCCATGGCACGGGCTTTGAAGGTCTGGCTGAGGCCGGCCGGAGCGAGAGGCGCTATCGTCGGCCTGGATCAACGGTAAGGAGGGAAATCATGAAGCGATTCGCAGCAGTGGCGGCCGTAGTCCTGGCGCTCGTCGCGTTCACGGTTTCGCAAGCGTCAGCGCATGGTTTCGGACTTTCCGCCTTCGGCCTCCGAGTCGGCGGCGTGGACCCTGAGAAGGCAGACGGGTCCGCTTTGGTGGGCGGCCATCTCGAGTTCGAAGAGTCCGGGACCCGGCTGCACCTTCAGCCCGGGATCCTGTACTGGTCCAGCGACCATCTGAGCGACTTCAATCCCAACTTCGACGTCATGTATCACTTCGTTCCGACCTCGGAGGTGAGTCCCTACCTCGGCGCCGGGGCCGGACTGCACTTCTACTCGTCGGACGTCCTAGGTCCCAACGACAGCGGCACCGATTTGGGCGCGAACCTGTTCGGCGGCGTTCTGATTCCCTCGAGATCGCTCCGCCTCTTCATCGAGGGTCGCTTTGTCGCGTCGGACCGTTCGCAAGCGTCGATCAACGGTGGAGTTACGCTGCCCTTCCGGCACCATTGAGACGCCGCGCCGAGCCGCGGCCGCCAGGACCGCTCGGTCGCTCGATACGCGCGGTCCTGCTATACTCTCCGGCCCATACCATGCTGGCCCGTGGGTCCCATCCCGCGGGCGTGAGACGCAGAAGGGAGGCCGTACATGCCGAAGTACGTCATCGAGCGCGATATTCCCGGAGCCGGAAAGCTGTCCGCCAAAGACCTTCAGGGAGTGTCGCAGAAGTCATGCGGCGTGCTCGCGAAGCTGGGACCGCAGATCCAGTGGGTCCATAGCTACGTCACCAACGACAAGATCTACTGCATCTACCTCGCTCCGAACGAAGAGATGGTACGGGAGCACGCCCGCCAGGGAGGATTTCCCGCGAATCGCATCTCCGCGGTGAAAGCGGTTATCGATCCGACCACTGCGGAAGTCTGAAACGGCCATGGCTTCGGGACCGGCCGTCGGGGGCGTAGCCTCGGGGTCATGAAGCTGCTCGTACTCGGAGGCACGCAGTTCGTCGGCAGGCACATCGTCGACGCGGCGCTATCCCACCGTCACCAAGTCACCATCTTTCACCGCGGCAGGACGAATCCCGGCCTTTTCCCCTCGGCCGCGGAGATTCTCGGGGACCGGGACGGCGGGCTCGATCCGCTGAGGGGCGGAAGTTGGGACGCGGTCATCGACGTGAACGGCTACGTGCCGCGAATCGTGCGGGACTCGACGCGACTCCTATCGGGAGCGGTCGAGCGATACGCCTTCATCTCCACGCTTTCGGTCCTGGCCGATCCGAGCATCGCGGACCAGGATGAGAGCGCGCCGCGCGCGGCGTTCCACACGCTCACGACCGAGGAGATCAGCAAGGATACCTACGGGCCGCTCAAGGCGGCCTGCGAGGCGGCCGTCGAGGCCGCGGCCGGGGAGCGCGCCCTGATCTTTCGCCCCGGGTTCATCGTAGGGCCATGGGATCATACGGGGCGATTCAACTACTGGCTGCGCCGCGCGAGCGAAGGGGCCGACATGCTCGCGCCGGGCGAGCCGGGAGCGCCGGTCCAGTTCATCGATGCGCGCGATCTAGCCCTCTTCGTGCTGCGGGCGGTGGAGACCCAGAAGACCGGCACCTACCACACGGTCGGCCCCGAGGGGCAGCTTACCTGGGGCCGTCTGTTCGAGGAGTGCAAGAAAGCCACCGGCGTGGACACGTGCCTCATTTGGGTCGCGGAGGACTTCCTCGAAGACCGAGGAGTCGCTCCGGGCGAGCTGCCGATGCGGTTTCCCGGAGCGGAGGGCCTCTCCCAGACGAACTGCGCGAAGGCGATCGCGGCAGGGCTCACGTTCCGGCCGCTCGTGGACACGATACGCGACACGCTGGCGTGGGATTCGCTCCACGGCCGGAGCGATGTCGGGCTCTCGAGGAATCGCGAACGGGAGCTGCTTGCGGCGTGGAATGAAGCGCGGGAGACCGTCTAGCCCACCGAGGGAGACCCTCCCGCCCGAAGCGCGCTACCCCTCCGGTCGGACCCATCCCTCCTCGGGCAGGAGCGCCTTGTGCCCGGACGGGCGGATCTTGCGGTAGATCTCCGAAGGGTTGCGTTCCCGGCCCTCGACGGTCAATAGCGCGCGGAGCGGGATCCCGAAGAGCCGCTCGTTTTCTTCGAGGTAAGGCCGCGCGACCTCCCAATCTTCGGGTCCCAGCTCGGCAAACTCTCCCCCGTTCAGCTGATCCTCCGTGAGCGTCCGCCCCGGATCCCGGACGTAGATCGCGCCCCCCGAGGCGAGCGAAAAGAGATTTCCTCCGGGGTAGGGGCTTTCGAGATCGCGCAGCGCGCCGTCCTCGTCGAAGGCGATGCCGTTCAAGATCACGAAACCGCCTCCGCTCAGAGGATCACCGGCCATGAAGGATTCGGCCAGGTAGTCGAGGCACGTCCCGTTGATCACGACGCGGGGGCGTCCCACGGCATTGATCATCGGACGCCCCGCCGCGTTTCCCAGGATGAACGCCCTGCCGCCTTTCGCGCCGTACATGAACGTCTGCCCGATGTCGCCGTGCACGACGAGTGTCCCGTCCTTCATGATCTGCGCGAGCTGATCCTGAGCCGAGCCGTGGACGTGGACCGAAGCGCCGTCGATCCCCGAAGCGAGATAATCTCCGGAGGATCCAAACACGTCGATGTGGAGCCCGCGTGTCTCCGGGCCCAAACCGCAAGCTATGAACCGCTGCCCGCGGACGTCGAATGCCAGGATTCGCCGGAAACCGCGCCGGTGAAGCCCGACGATCCCCCGCGCGAGAGAGTCCGCCCCCTCGGGAGGAAACCGCCGCGCGTCGACGATCGCGACCCCTCCCTCCCCGTAGGGGGACGGCATCGGGACGCCGAACTCATACCACGCGTGCCGTGCATCGCGCGCCTCTCGGGCTTCCGTGAGCACGCGAACCAAGGAGCGATCCATCATCGAGAGCACGCAGCTTCGCTTCATGGAGCCGGTCGGGTAGCGCCGGTCGATCAGGAGCGTGAGCAGGGAGACGATCTCCAGCCGGTCCGTCCCTTCCCGCGCGGCCTGCTCCAGCTCCTCGAGGAGACTCGCGACATCGGAGTAGTCCCATGCGGGAGCCCGCTCGCGGATCATCCCGAACCGGCTGGCCGGATCCTGGGTCCGCTCGAGGATGTCGGCGGGGTTCGTCGTCCGGGCGCCGCTCGGAGGGATCGCGCCCGAGAAGGCGCGCTTGGACGGGTCGGGCTCGATCCTATTTCCGAACTTGTCCTCGCAGCGGAAGGCGCTGCCGTCCCCGCCGTTCGGACCCACCGTGAACGTGAAGGCGCCTCCGTCGGTGTGGCTTCCGCCTCGCGCGTTCCAGAACAGGTCGGCCCGCGACCAATAGCGGGGATCTTCGCTCGCCAAGCTCTCGAGCGCCGCGTCGATCGCCTGTTTCTCGGAAGCCGCGAATCCGATTGACGCTGAGCCGCATTGAATCGCGAACACCTGCGGCCGAAGCATGGAGGTGTCCGTGATCCCGATCAGGCGCTTTTCCCCGTTTTGGGGGTCGGACTGCGCGATGAGGAAGAACCACGGGCCGTCGGGCGAGCCGTGGATGTGCACGGCATGCAGCTTACGGTAGAGATTCCGGCGTTCCTCGGGCAGGAGCGTGAAATCGCGTTCCGTGGTCGGCGCCATCGCCTCGATCACGTACTCGAGTGGATAACCGTACACTCTGCTCAGGAGATCGAAGGCCAGGACGGCGACCTCGGTATCGGTGAGGTAGAGCGGATAGATCTTCCGCTGTGCGAGATAGCTCGAGATCGAGGCGTAGTTTGCGAAGTCCCCGTTATGGACGAGAGCTTCGTGCATGCCGATGAAAGGGTGGGCGCCCCCCGGGTGCCATACCCGCCCCTTCGTCGGATAGCGGTGGTGGCCGATCCAAATGTTCGCGTGAAAGTTCTCGAGACCATAAGCGCGAATGACGTCTTCTCCGTAGCCGACCATCTTGAGGACGAGCATGTCCTTGCCATGGGACAGGACGAACGCGCGCTTCTCGCCCGTCGAGGCGTAACACTCCCGGTTCAGGCGGTACGTGTTCTGGTACACGATCTCGTCTTCCGCGGCGCGCCCGTCGGCAATGCCGTGGGCGCGCACGAACTCGGCGCGTGCCTCCTCCCGCACGCGAACGAAGTAGCACGCTACCTCCGGCGGGGGGACATCCAGTCGGAGCTCCTTTTGCGCGCCGGCGAGAAGCGGGATCTCGGTGGTATGGTCCACCACGAAGGTGGGCTCGACGAAAGTCCTCTCCACATGGGCGCGGACGGACCGGTCGAGGAAGGCCACGGCGAGCAGGTAGTTCTCGGCGAGGACGCGGGCGGGCACCCCGAAGAACTCGGGATCGAGGCCGACCGCGGCGATGCCCCCTCCCTTGCCGTTTCCCCGGTTTCGCATTTGCAGGAGAGACTGCAAGAGGTGGCGTCCGGCGACGGCCTCGCTCGAGGCGATCCCGATGACGCCGCAGCCTCCTTCGGCCTCGACGGGGCGGACCGGGGCGTGCGGCGGCTTCTCGAGGAAGCCGCGCGAGGCGAGGATCGCATCCGCTCTAGCGCGCGGCATGTTCCACGTCCCGCGAGGCCTTCGCGGCCGGCCGGCCGGCGTAGGTGAGCACGTCGGTGCGGCCACGAAGCTCGCGGACGCTCCGCATTCCGAGTTGACGCAATAGCTCGGCGAGCTGCCACTGGAAGGATTCGTACAGGCGGCTGATGCGACCGCGGCCCCATTCCGGTTCCACGAGCTTCGAAAGCTCGGGGTCGGTGGTGGTCAGACCAAAGGGGCACCCGCGGCCGCGCTCGCAATTGCTGCAACGCGTGCATCCGAGCGCGACCAGCTCGGTGGTCCCCAGGATGCAGCCGTCCGCGCCCAAGGCGATCGCTTTCGCGATGTCGTCCGCGGTCCGGATTCCGCCGCTCGCCATGAGCACGATCTCGTCGCGGATCCCCTCGCTCGAAAGGAAACGATGGACGCGCGGGATGGCGAGCTCGATCGGCATCGCAATATTCTTCTTCGCGATCTCGGGCGCGGCGCCCGTTCCGCCGTAGCTCCCGTCGATGTGCAGGATGTGGGCGCCGGTGTAGTAGCTGCCCACGGCCACCATGTCGACGTCGGTCGGGGTGGATACCTTCACCGAGACGAGCGCCTCCGGGTGCATCGCCTTGATCCAATCGACGTGCTTCTTGTGGTCCTCGACCGAGTACACGCTGTGAAAGGGGAACGGCGAGAAGAGACTCACCCAGGGCACGCTTTCGCGCATCCTCGCCACCGCCATCGTGGCCTTGTCCCCCAAGAGATGGCCGCCGAGGCCGGGCTTGGCTCCCTGGGCGTACTTGAATTCGACGATCGGCGCGCGAAGAATCGTCTCCTCGCGCACGCCGAACATTCCGGTCGCGACCTGGGTGATGACGTGGTCTCGATACTGCGCCACGGAGTCGGGGTAGCCGCCTTCCCCGGTGCAGGTGAAGGTGCGCCATTCTTTCGCGGCCATCGCCCGCGCCAGCATGATCTGCTCGCTGATCGAGCCGTAGGACATTCCCGCTCCGTACCATGGGACCGGGATCTCGATCTTGCGGTCGTAGGGCCGCCGGTTGAGCGAGATCGAGGTGTCGATGGGTTCCGTTTCGGGAAGCCGGCGCTCGGGACCCGCAGATCGAAACCCGAGGAGATCGAAACCGCCCCCGGACCTTCCGACTCGATACTCGAGGCCGTTCCGCGGAGGGCGGCCCGTCTCCGCCTGGATCCAGGTGGCGAGAACGAGGTCGGGAGACCACCGCGCATCCCCGAGGGCCGGGGGCATGAAGCCGAGCCCGGGCCAATCGTGAAAGCCCTGATGCAGGGCGTGCCGGTGCTTTTCGACGATGAGTTCGATCGCGGTCACGGTCATCCTTCGTACCCTTCAATCCCCGCGAACGCCTCGCGCTCCAATTCCTTCTGGAACATGCACCGGCCCACCTCGCCTCGGAGCCTCCGCACTTCGCGCAGGCCCATCGCGCCCAAGATCTCGAGAAGCTGATCCCGCCACGAGGCGGAGAGGTTCACGAGCCGCTGGACCGCCCAGGTATGATCCAGGCCGGGCAGCCGGATCGCCGCGGCCCCGGGGTCCCGCCCGGGCCCGCGAAAACGAGCCTGGAGCGCGACCATCGGCGCCATCTCGAGCGCGACCGCGTCGAGCCCGCAGATGATCGCCTTGGGCACGTGCTCGGCCAGCACGATTCCGCCGCTTCCGATCAGCGTCACCTCCTCGCGGACGCCATCCAGGACGAGCTTTCGGTGGATCTCGAGGATCACGTCCCCGAAGAACCGGCCCCCGGCGCGCGCGGTTTCGTCCGCCACGAGATGAAGCACGCGGGCGCCGGCCCGAACCATTTCCGGCACGTCGGTCCCGGCGGGGACGCGGACCGCGACGACGCTTTCGGGGAAGCGACCGCGGATTCGCTCGTAGCGCTCCCGGTTCCATCCTTCGAGGAGAAGCATTCGCGGGATCCAGCACATGCGCTCCAGGGCCGCGTCCTCCTCGGAGCGCACGAGGGGGACGACCTCCGGGCTCTCGGGAAGCCCCGCCGCCAGGGGAAAGGGGACCACGGCGAGCGAGTCGATCCGTCGGGCGGCCTCGGCCGTCACATGCAGAAGTGCATCCGACCGGACAGCCGGCGGCGGCACGTCGAACAGGAAGGGAACCTGGATCGCGAAGACCCGAGGCTCCGAGCCGCTGACCCGGCCTTCCTCATCGAACGCGAGGTAGGGGGGTTTCTCGCCGATCTCCGTCACGGTTGAGATGAACTCCCGGCCGTGGATCCCATCGCGCGTAGGCCGTACGATTTCCGACATGTCCGTCCACATTCCATCCCAGCCCGGCCCGCCGAACATGCCTCGGTACCCCGCGCCGCGCACGGGTACGCGTCCGGTCCGCGCCTCGTAGAGGATCGTGTCCACCTGGTCGGGGCCCAGATCGGATCCCGGCAGCCCGGCACGCTCCGGGTTCGGGTGGATCTGCACGATATCCGGATACTGGGTTGTGCACCGCAAGCATCCGACGCAGGAATGCTCGCGCGGGGCGAGCCCGCCGAGGGGCCCCGAGAAAACACCGTAAACGCACGGACGACTCAGGACGACCGGCATGTTGCCGCGGTACTGGACGAGCTCCTTGAGGAGGAGACCGATCAGACGATGTTTCTTCACCCGGACCCGAAAGCGCGACGGATGCGGATACAGGTCGGGCGCGGGCTTTGTCTCGATGTGATAGCGCTTGTACGTGCTCACAGAGTCTCGCGGACCCAAACAGGCCAAGGACCAGAGTCGGTCGACATGCGGATAAGGCCCCATAGTACCTGCGCCCGGTCAGGGCGCAAGTGCCGGAAGTCGCGCCGTTCCTCCCCGATCGCGCGGAGACGACGCATCACTCGTCGAACAGCACGGTGCTCTCCTCGTAGAAGCGCACCTGTTTCTGCGCGACCCGTTCCGCGATCCAGCCCTCTAGCCAACGGTTCTTCTCCCCGAGCGGACGAGCGGGATCGGCCAGGATTTCGAGGGGGATGTTGACGCGGAGCGCCCTCCAGGGGATCAGATGGCGGGTGATGCCGGCGGGAAGACGGGCCCCGCTCGAGGCGATCTCGAGAATCTCGTCGGGATGGAATCGCGGGAACACGACGAGCGCGGTGACGTCCGGAAACCGCGCCCGGGCGTCCGCCAGCGAGTCGCGCATCACCCGATGGAAGGGTGCCCGCTCCCGGTAGATGTCGACCACGGCGTTCAAGAGGGCGTTTCGCTCGTAGAGGCCGCGGCCGCCGTGGAGCGTGAGGGCGCGATCCTCATCCGCCACGACGTACGCGATCGCCTCACGCCGCGCGAGCAGGGCACGCGCCTGACTCAGGCCCTCGGGACGCCGCTCCAGGCCGGGGAGAGCCGCGAGCTCGCGCTCCAGCGCCTCGAACGAGCTCCCCGAGATCGCGTGGTGCCATGTGGATAGCTGGATCTCGGGGTCGTCATAGCGCACCGCTTGGATGAGCATGTGCGGCAGCCCCGCGGTGGCCGTGGCGGCCACGCGATTGGCGCCGTCCAGGACCACGAAGCGCTCCTCCCGATGGGGCGGGGCGATGGGGGTCGCGATGGGCGGGTTCTTGAGATGGCCGGACCGGCGAAGCCGTTCGCTCAAGCGCCTGGTGCGGCTCTCGTCCTCCCGCTCGTGGGGTACGAGCGAGGACACAGGAACGATTCGCAGATCGGGGAGCTTGAAATCGGAGTGACCGGCCGGGGACATGAGCGCTCTAGTGTATCACCACGCACGCTCTCCTCAGGCACGCTCCAGCCGGTGGGCCAGGTCGTGGAGGTCGCGCACGTGGAGGTCCGCCCGGCCGGGGCGCGCGTGGGGTCGGGAGACGAAGACGCAGGTGAGTCCGAGGCGTCGGGCGGTCTCCAAGTCGTAGTCCGCATACGCCGAAACGTGATACCAGTCCCGCCCGAATCGCGCGCCGAGTCGGGAAGCCACGTGGGCCCAGATTGCAGGGTTCGGCTTGTAGCTGCGGATCTCTTCGGAGCAAATCCATTCGGTCAAATCGAAACCGAGCGACCGCTGCATCTGCCTTCCGTGGGACTCGTCGCTATTCGTGCTCGCGACGCACGGAGCGATCCTCATGAGGCGGCCGAGCCCTGCCCGGACGTCGGGGTAGAGAGGCCAGCTTCCGGCGTCCACGGCAATCGAACGTGCCGCCTCGGACGGAATTCCGAGGACGTGGACGAGGCTCGATGCCACGATGGAGGCATAGGAGCGATAGCGGCCGTTCTCGAGGTCCGCCTGGAAATCGATCACCTGGTCGAACTCGGGATCGTTGAGCTCGGTCCCGTGCCGGCGCAGGGATTCCCGAAGACCGCGCCGCCAATCGATCACCGTTCCGAAGATGTCGAAGGTCAGGAGCGCGGGCCGCATTCCCGTAGCTCCAGCACCGCCCGATGCAGATCGGCCGCGACTGCGACGTGGGCTGCCGGGGAGGCTCATCGCACGCCGCGGACCTGCCGCACCAGGACGGTTCCCAAGACGAACCAAACCGCCGTGAGGGTGAAGACCACGGTATACCCCAGAAGGAGTGAGCGGTGTTTGAAGCCCGAGAGAATGACCCCCGTCAGAGCGGGCGCGATCATCTGGGGCAGTACCAGAGATACGTGCCAGATTCCCATGTCCTTCGCCGCAGCGTCTCCCTTCGGGAGCACGTCGATCGCGAGGGCCCAGTCCACCGCCTGGTAGGCGCCGTAGCCAATGCCGAAGAGCGCGCCGATCCAGAACATGGCGGTGAGGGAAGGGTAGAGGCCCACCCCGACGAAGAGGAGCGAGGCAAACGCCATGAGACCGCCGCTCGCGTAAATCAGGGGTTTGCGGCCGTGCCGGTCCGAGAGCGCGCCCGCGGCGAGGCTCGTGGGGATTCCGGTCGCGATGATGACCGCGATCAGGTAGGAGGTCCCGAGGGCGGGATTCCCGAGTCGGACGACATCTTTCAGGAAATACAGGAAAAACGTGAACACCGAATAGATTCCCATCATGACGAGCGCACGCGTGAGGAGGACGAAGAAGAAATTCCGGTACTCAGCGGCCCGCGGCAAGAACGAGCCGGCGAAGGGACCGAGACGAAACGGCCCGGGGCTCGCCTCCAGGGGACGCTCCCTCACCCCCGCGACCGTGAGCGCAAGGAAGAGGACGAGCACCGCCGCCACGGTCCCGTACATCGGCCAGTAGCCCTCCCCCCGAATGAGATTCCCGGCCGCGATCACGCCGAAGAGCGTCCCTCCGGCGGTCATGAGCGCGAGCCATCCGCTCGCGGCCCCGCGCTGCTCATGAGGGACCAGGTCCGGGATGAGTCCGGCGTAGGGCCCGCCGGCCCAATTGCTGCCGAGCTGGACCCCGAGGTAACAGAAGAGAAACAGCCAGATGCTCCCGCCGGCGCCGAACCCCGCGAGAAAGAGCAGAAACAGGACGTTGATCGCCGTCCCGACGACGAGGAAGGGACGCCGCCGCCCGAATCGGCTGAGCGACCGGTCGGAAAAGGCGCCCGCGATCGGGGTCGCGACGAGGGAGAGCGTGGCACCGATCGGGGGAATGAGGCCGTTGTAGAGCTCCTTTCGCGCATCGCCCACGAGCGCCGCGATCTGGCTCGGGAGCGCGATCGCGAGGAGGGCGCCCCACTGGAAGTTGTAGGCGAGCCAGAAACAGGAGACGGCCAGATGATCGCGTGGACGCAGCCGGGCAGGCCCGCCTGCGGGCGCTTCGCTGCCATGGATCAGGGCGTTCCTCCCGGCGGCAGCCGGAGCGAGGCGGCGTAGTCGGGCCATCGGAGCAGGATCTCCCGCCACACCACGAGAGCGGAGTCCGCCCGGCCGCTGCGGTAGAGCGCGAGGCCGAGATTGTGGCGTAGGACGGGAAGGTTGCCTTCGAGGCTGACCGCGTCCCGGAACAGAGGCGCCGCCTCGGCGTAGCGCCCCTGCTTCATGTAGCAGAGGCCGAGGTCGTACTTGCCCTCCCACCGTCCCGGTCCGCGCCGCACCCCTTCCACCAAGTAGGGGACCGCTTCGCCAAATCGTCCCAGCGCCATGAGCTCATTCCCCACGTTGGTCCAGTGGCGGGGGTTCGTGGGCTCGGCGGCAAGGGTGGCTCGCGCGTAGGGGAGCGCCGCCGCGTTCATGCCGCGGTCGCGGAAATGCTGCTCGAGGGTGGCGTTGCCGTAGGCTCTGCCGTATCGCGATACCCGGCTCTGGTCATTGACGACCGCCCGGAATCGCGCGACCGATGCCTGCTCGCTCGCGTTGACGAGCAGGAATGCGAAGAGCGAGCTTGCGGAGAGGCCCACGAGCGCCGCCGGCGCCCAATCTTTCGCATCGTTTGCGAAGAGCCATCGACCGGCGGCGACCCCGAGCAGGGCCGTTGGAGCGAGGAAAATCGACGTGAGATCCCAGTCCTGGGCCGGCGCGACCGGCGTCATGAGCCCCACCGCAAGAAGGAAACCCGGGATCGCGGCAGCCGCCAGGACTGCAAGGTCGGGAGGGAACGGCCGGAGCCTTCCGCGCGTCGAGACGAGACAGCCGAGCAAGAGCAGGGTCGGGCCGGGCAACACGAGGAGCACCGCGTTTCCGATATCGGCCAGATGCCCGTAGGAGAAAAATCCGTAAGGCCGGTGGAAAGTCGCTCCTTCGAACCCTCCGCGAATCCCCCTCGTCGCGCCGCGGAAGGGCTCGATCCAATCGGAGGGTCGATACCCCAGCGCCCAGAGAAGCGCGACCAGGAGCGCGGCTGGGACCGCGATTTCAAGAAGCTTTCGCCCAAGCGGCCGCCGTTCCAGGAACACCAACACCAGATAAGAGGGCAGGAGGTACACCGCGCTCAGATGCGACGCGACGGCCAACGCCAGAGCCGCCGCCGCGAGGTACGGCGAATCGGCGCCGCGCGCCCGTCGCAGCGCGAGCCAGAGGTAGAGAAGGATGAAGAGCGCGGCGGTCGGGTAGCTCTCGATATAGCCGAAATAGAGCTGCGAAATGCCGAGTGTCAGGAGCAGAGCGAACGGCAGGAGCCACCGCCCCCGGTCGGGCGCTATTTCCTTCGCAATCCCCGCCAGGAGCGGAGCGCCGAGTACGCCGCAGAGCACGGAGAGAAGCGACATCGAGAGCGCATCGGGCGGCCGGCCCATGAGCCGGATGAGATTCGCGAAGCCGTGCCAGAGGGCGGCGGAGAGCGGTTCGCTGTACGCCCGACGTTCGCCCGATAGGACGGTGGCGAGCCAGACCGCGCCGTCCCCGAGGAGCTGGGTGCGCGTCCGGAGCAGCCACAAGATTGCGGCGAAGGGGATCAGCAGCGCCAGAAGCCACGCGCCGGGCTGGCGCATGGCGCGCGCCAGCCGTGGCAACGCGTTGCCACGATGTGACTTATCTGGCCAAGGCTCCGCCGGCTGCCCCGCGCCGGGCTCGCGCAAGGCTTCCGGCCCGAAGGTGGCGATCGCGAGGACCGCCACGCTTCCCACGAGGACCGCGAGCAGCGCGAGACGAACCGGAGGCGCCAGGAACCCTGCCGCGTGCAATCCCCACCCGCGGGGTCCCTGGCTCGCGGAAGCCCAGACCACCGCGGCCGCGTAGGCGATCGCGCCAACGGCCACCGCGACCTTGCCGGCTCGGATGGAGGAGTTGTCATGCCGCCGTGCGCCGGCGTGCTCGGGCAAGGGTCGGCTCAGGGGATGGATCCATGGCTCGGGGTCGTAGCCTTCCAGTCTAACGCCCCGCGTCCGCGGGTGTACAATATTCGCCGTCCCGGGTAGTGGGTCGTTTTGGGGTGGCCTTCGCGTAGCCTAGGAAGCGCCGCCGTGCGATAATGCAACCCCATGAACAAGCGTCCAAGGACACCCAAGGATCTGAACCGTCTAGCGGCGTCGATCATTGACCGGGCCACGACTTCAAAGCGCTCGAAACGCAAGAGCGCAGCCAAGCAAAAGCCTCGCTCTACTTCTTCTCGTGGTCGTCAGTCTCGCTAGCGGGTACCATATTCGCCGCGACAGTTAGGTAGGCCTTGAGGTTTTCAAGGTGAGCCTTAGTGAGCTTCTCGGCTCCAATGATCCGCACCTCGGCCATCACGTCACCTGAGAGCGGCCACGCAAACGTTTTCACTCCGGCATGGGATTGTCTTGTGCCAGTCGCTGGAGGCGTAAACGCGTCCATATTATTGCCCTCGCCTGATTCCCTGGTCGAATCATTCCCTTCTCCCAAGAGTCTATACTACGTTATGAATGCCCGCGTTCCTCGTTCCGAGAATTCAAGTTCCCTGCCGAGATAAGAGCCTATCGCATCATCTGATTCCTGGCCTACGGCTTCGTGGATGTTTCTGAATAGTTCCGGGGTGAGCGCGGCCTCTTGAATCGCAGCCTGACGTTCCTCAGGATTTTTTGGCATCACAATGCGTTTCGCCAGGTTCGACACCGAGAGCTTGCCTCGACCCTCCAAGAGGCCATATTGCTTCATCGCGGCCAGCTTGCTGCGCGCGGGTCCACTAAGCCCCGAGAACCCTATGCCCTTCGCCGCAGTCTCTTGCGTGACCACGGTCGCGCGCTCCTTTTTCCATAGCTTGTCCACAGCATCAATCGCATCCTCCAGCGGTACGGAGGGA
>VBOW01000022.1:89688-145527 GCA_005893275.1 Candidatus Eisenbacteria bacterium
GACTGCGCACCTTACCCATTTGGACACCTCCTATGCGGAAACGATACGACTCTGCCTCTCGCGTGTCAAGGCTTAAGTGAGGTCCGAAAAGAGGCTGGCAGCCTCCTAATTGCCTTGACAAGCCGGGGCGTTTGTGGTAGGGTTATGTCTGTTGGGATAAGAAGATGGCCGTCCACGGTTGCCGCCGTGAACGGCCAGTAGTGCAAGCCCCTGTAGCTCAAATAGATAGAGCCACCGCTAGCTACGTGTGAGATGCGGGTGCAAGACCCGCCAGGGGCACACCTAATATACACCGGATTCCCCAAATCGTCAAGTTTCAATGGGGTATCCATGGGAGTAATCCATGAATCGGCTCTCCGTCGATAGACGCGCCCAGATTGTCCGAGTGCTCGTAGAGGGAAACTCGATCCGCGCCACCTGCCGCATGACCGATACCACCAAGGGAACCGTGCTCAAGCTCCTAGTGGACCTTGGCCGTGCGTGTTTCGAGTACCAGGACAAGACCCTACGGAACCTGCCATGCAAGCGGCTCCAGCTGGACGAGATTTGGAGCTTCGTCGGCGTGAAGGAGAAGAACCGCCCGGAGCGTGAGCGCGGCAACTATGGACGCGGGGACGTTTGGACGTGGACGGCGCTCTGTGCCGATACGAAGGTTGTCCCGTCTTGGCTCGTATCGTCGCGGGACGCGGGAGCGGCCACGGAATTCTGCCAGGACTTGGCGGGCCGTCTCTCCGGGCGCGTGCAGATCACCACCGACGGCCACCGCGCCTATTTGAACGCGGTCGAGGATGCGTTCGGAACGGACGTGGATTACGCGGTGCTCCAAAAGCTGTACGGGGCCGTTCCTGACGAGGTTCGGTACAGCCCGGCCAAATGCATCGGATGCCGCCGCGATTCGATCACTGGCGATCCTGACCCCCGCCATGTCTCCACGAGCTACGTGGAACGCCAGAATCTGACCATGCGCATGTCAATGCGACGGTTCACGCGGTTGACCAATGCCTTCTCAAAGAAGCTGGAGAACCTAGAGGCTGCGGTTGCCCTGCATTTCATGTGGTACAACTTTGGGCGGATTCACCAGACATTGCGGGTCACGCCTGCGATGGAGGCCGGAGTCGCGGATCACGTCTGGGCGGCGGAAGAAATCGTGGGCCTCTTAGAGTGAAAACGACCCACTACCCCGTCCCGCTCCACCGGAGATGTTCGACCCATGCCCGCAAACCTGACGCCGCAATACAAGGAGGCGGAGCAGCGATTCCGTCATGCGACCTCGCATGACGAGAAGCTCGAAACGCTCCGGGAGATGCTGGCGCTCCTGCCGAAGCACAAAGGCACGGAGAAGATCCAGGCGGATCTGAGACATCGCATCGCGAAGCTCGAAGAGGAAGGAGAGCATGCGAGGCGCGCCGGACCGCAGCGCTTTGACCCCGGGCACGTTCGCCGCGAGGGGGCCGGACAATGGGTCCTGATCGGACCACCGAACGCGGGGAAATCGGCGCTGGTGCGGGCGCTGACCCATGCCCGCCCGGAGGTGGCCGCGTATCCTTTCACCACGCGCGTGCCGCTACCCGGGATGATGCCGTTCGAGGATGTGCAGGTGCAGCTCGTGGACACCCCCGCCGTGGCCCCGCACCACACGGAGCCCTACCTCGCGAACCTGGTCCATTCCGCCGACGGAGTTCTTCTCGTGCTGGATGTGACATCCGACGACCTGGAAGAGAGCGCACGGGAGCTCGTCTCGGTTTTGGAACGGGGGCGGGTGTGGCCCGAGGACCGGCTCCTTCCGCCCGATGCGCCCACATTTCTCCAGGTGAAACCCGTGCTCGCGGTCGGCAACAAATGTGATCTCGACCCGGATGGCACGTTCGCGGCGCTCGCGCGGGACTCGATCGCTCCGGGGCTCGCGTTTCACTCCGTTTCCGCCGAGCACGGAGCGGGCCTCGAGGATCTCCGCCCCGTGCTCTTCCGGCGGCTGGGACGAATCCGGATCTACGCCAAGGAGCCGGGGAGGAAGCCCGATCTCGAAAAGCCTTTCGTCTTGAAGCACGGGGCTACGGTGCAGGCCCTCGCGCTCGCGGTGCACAAGGAGCTCGCGGAGCGCGTCAAGTACGCGCGGATTTGGGGAGCCGCCCGGTTCGACGGGCAGCAGGTCGACAGGGAACACGTGCTCTCCGATCGGGACGTGGTCGAGTTGCATGCATGAGGGGGCCGGGTCCGCACCCCGGCCATGCCCTTTCCCCGGAGCCGAAACGGCGATGCCCCAGGACGTGAGGCAGCAGAGTCTCCTCCGATCGGTCAACCCGGCGACGGGTGAAACCCTCCAGGAATACGAGGAGACGGATCCGCGCGAGGTCGATGCCGCGCTGCACCGGGCCAATCGCGCCTATGCCGTCTGGCGCGGCGAAGGATTTCCCAAGCGCGCCTCGGCGATGCGCCGCGCGTCGTCCATCCTGGTCGAGCGGAAGGAACGCTACGCCGCGCTCATGGCGCGCGAAATGGGCAAGCCTCTCGCCCAGGGCAGGAACGAGATCGAGAAGTGCGCGTGGGCGTGCGACTATTTTGCCGAGAACGCCGAACGCTTTCTCGCGGCCGAGCGGGTGCCGACCGACGCGAAGGAGAGCTTCGTCACGTATTCTCCGCTCGGCGTCGTGCTCGCGGTGATGCCCTGGAATTTCCCCTTTTGGCAGGTGTTCCGTTTCGCCGCCCCGACGCTCATGGCCGGGAACGCGGCGGTCCTCAAGCACGCGTCCAATGTTCCCGGTTGCGCGCTGGCGATCGGCGATATCTTCCGGGAGGCCGGGTTCCCGAACGGGCTCTTCGAGGTGCTCCTCATTCGATCCGAGCAGGTGTCCCGTGTGATCGAATCTCCGGAGATCGTCGCAGTCTCCCTGACGGGAAGCGCCGCGGCCGGACGCCACGTGGCCGGTCTCGCGGGGCGGGCGCTCAAGAAAACGGTGCTCGAGCTGGGTGGAAGCGACGCCTACGTGATTTTCTCCGACGCCGATCTCGACGGGGCGGCCGAAACTTGCGTGAAGTCGCGCCTCATGAACAGCGGCCAGAGCTGTATCGCCGCCAAGCGCTTCATCGTGCCGGGCGGAATCCACGATCGGTTCGTACAGCTCTTCGTGGAAAAAATGAAGACCAGGCGCCTCGGCGATCCGCTCGACGACCGCACGGACATCGGTCCGCTCGCCCGAATGGATCTTCGGGACGAGCTGCACCGTCAGGTCGAGGCGAGCTGCCGGGCCGGCGCGCGTCCGGTGCTCGGCGGAACGGTGCCGAAAGGGCCCGGTGCCTACTATCCTCCAACCGTTCTGACCGACGTGCGGAAGGGGACGCCCGCCTACGCGGAGGAGCTTTTCGGCCCCGTGGCCGCGATGATTCGCGTCGCTGACGAAGAGGAAGCGATCCAGGTCGCCAACGATTCCCCCTACGGGCTCGGTGCGGCCCTCTTCACCAGCGACGTCGGCCGCGCGAAGCGCCTCGCCGCCGAGGCGATCGAGGCGGGAACGTGTTTCGTGAACACCCATGTCCGATCCGATCCGCGCCTCCCGTTCGGCGGGATCAAGGACTCAGGCTACGGCCGTGAGCTGTCGAGCTTCGGGATTCGTGAGTTCGTGAACATCAAGTCCGTCTTCATCGGGTGAGGGACTCTAGGGAAAGCCACCGACGCGGGAGGGAACCACCATCATGACTCGGGGAACGCGGAACCGTTGGACGCTCGCAGCCTGTGGATTGCTGGTGCTCGGGATCGGAGCGGCGGTTCTCGCCGCCAATCCTTCGCCAACCTCCGAGAAATACCTCTACATCTGGGCTGGAGATCAGGCGCGAAAGGCTCCCGATTTTCTCGCCGTGGTCGACTTCGACCCCCACTCACCGGGCTACGGAAAGGTCGTCACGACGCTGCCCCTCCCGGAGCCGGGAGCGACTTCGAACGAGCCTCATCATGTCGGGCTCTCGAGCGACGGCAAGATCTTGGGTACCGGCGGACTCTTGAGCGTTCTGAAGGGGCAGAAGGAGGTTTTCTTCTTCGATGTCTCGGACCCGAGCCATCCCAAGTTCATCCAGTCGGCGGATCCGCCGCAGTCGGCGATCACTGATGAGTTCTACCCGCTGAGCGGCGGCGGGTTTCTCGTGACCATGATGGGCGGGGCGCAAGGTCATGACCCCGGGCGCGTCGTGGAGTTCGACAAGGACCTCAAGCTCGTCGGCGAGTACCCGGCAGAGCCGCCGCAGAATGGCTTCAACCCGCATGGGATCTCCGTTCGTCCGGAGGCGAATCTCATGGTGACGAGCGATTTCATCTGCCCGGCTTCGACTCTCTCGGCATCGGAAGGGGATCTGATGCTGCGCGGCGGCGTTCGCGTGTGGGACTTCAAGGCCCGGAGCATCGTGAGATCGGTCGAGATCCCGGGGGCGGGCGGCACGATCGATGTACGGCTGATACCCAGGGACGAGAACATGCGCGCCTACACGGCCGGGATGGGCGCGGACAAGCTCTACCTGGTCGACACGAAGAACGGAACGGCCGCGGCCGTCTTCGATTTTTCTTCCATCGCCAAGGGGGGCTGGCCGCAGCTCATGCGGATGACGTCGGACGGCAAACGGCTCTTCGTCACGATGAACCAGGCGGGCAAAGTCGCGATGTTGGACACTTCGAAGCCGGACTCACCCAAGCTGCTCCAGGTGCTGGACCTTGGCGCCAACGCCGGGCCGCACTATCTCGCGCTCACCAAAGACGAGAAGAGGCTCGTCGTCAGCGATTATTTCCTGAACGAGGACGATGCGGGCAAGGTCCACGCGGAAGGGGACCACAAGATCCACGTGGCGAGCGTGTCGTCGAAGGGGCTCACGCTGGACCCCAAGTTCAACCTGGATTTCAACACGGCGGTCGCGTCGGGCCCGGCCAGGCCGCACGGCGTTGCCATGAGCCGCTGACACGGGGTGCCGGCGGCCCCGGGGGTCAGGGGTCCCCCCCACGGGGCAGCGATCAACGGACGATGCAGCGGTCGCAGGCGATAATCCCCATCATGATGTAATAGGCCGCGATATGGGCGTTCTGGTCGGCGTCTTTTTCGCCCAGCTTGCTGCTCGCCGTGCACGTGACGGCAATCTGGATCCCATCCGCGAGCGAAGTGCGGGACACGGTGTATCCGAACCGGATGCTCGATCCTGCTTCCACCGGGGCCGGAACCTGCGCGTAGGTCGGAGGGTCATAGGTGACGAGCATGGAGTCGGTGACCGAGCGAAGCTTCATCGAGGCATACCGGTCGACGAACGCATGGGCCCGGTCCCACGTCTGGAGCGATCGCTCCCGTGGCACCGTGAACGTGAGCGGCGTTCCCATCGCGAGGTGGAGCGAGGCCTGTTCGTCTCCCGAGAGTTGAAAGACCGAGCTGGCCGCGCATGAGAGCACCCCGGCCACAAGCATGGATGCGGCTGCGCGTGCCACGAAGAGTCCCACGCAGTCGATTCTAACCGCGCGTTCCGGCGTGTTCCAGGCCCCACTGGCGGTGCCCTGGGTCTTGCGAGCGAGCATGCGAACATTAACCGAGGGGAGGTCCATGATGAGACAAGACGCATGCCTTCGCCACCTCACCCTGCCCGTCCTGCTGGCGATCGTCGCGATGACCGCCCAATCTGCGATGGCGGTGGACTGCGCCAGGGATTCGACCGGGCTGATTCCGCTCACCGACTTGGGCCCCGGTCTGTATGGAGGGTTTCAGGGAGGTCTCTACAGCGGCGGAACGAACGAGCGCCCGGCGGCGCACACCCAGGCGGGGCTTTCGATCGCGAATTCGATCGCTCCCCTCGATACGCTGGGGAACCCGGATCCGCAGTCAGGCAAAGTCGTTCTGATTTCGATCGGAATGAGCAACACGACCCAGGAATTTCAGACGTTCATCCCGAAAGCCATGGCCGATCCGCTCAAGAAACAGAGCGTGATGGTCGTTGATTGTGCCGTGGGAGGGATGTCGGCCGATCGCATCAAGGATCCCCGTGCCGCGTACTGGGATTCGGTGGCCACGAGACTCCGCCGGACCGGGTCCTCGCCGCTCCAGGCCCAGGTCGTCTGGCTCAAAGAGGCGATCGCGGGGCCGCGGGGCGGATTCCCGGCGTCGGCCGAGACCCTTCAATGGTACCTGGGCTCGATCGCGCGGATCATCGGACAGAGGCTCCCGAACGTGCGCCTTTGCTACATCACCAGCCGGATCTATGCAGGCTACGCCACCACCAACCTGAACCCCGAGCCTTATGCCTATGAATCGGCGTTCGCCGTGAAGTGGCTCGTCGATTCCCAAGCTCGAGGGGACAGCCTGAACTACGATCCGGCACGCGGCGCGGTCGAGGCGCCATGGCTCTCGTGGGGACCTTACCTCTGGGCGGACGGGTTGAATCCGCGCGGGGACGGGCTGACCTGGCCGTGCAGCTATTTCCAGAGCGATGGGACGCATCCCGCCATGGGGGCCCGGGTGATCGTGGCCGACAGTCTTCTGGCGTTCTTCGAGCATGACCCCACGACCGTCCCCTGGTGGAGCGTGGGCACGGTGACCGGCGTGGGCGCCTCTGGCCCCCGGCCGAGCATGTCGCTGACGGTGGCCCCGAACCCCTCCACGGGGGGGTCCAGGATCTTTTTCGCGGCCTCGGCCGGAAAGAAGTGGCGTCTCGAAGTGTTTGATCTCGTGGGACGCCGCGTGCGTGAAATCGGACACGGGACCGGCGCCGGGGCGCGTGAGGAAATCGGCTGGGATGGACGCAGCCAGGCTGGGGACCGCGTTCCGCAGGGTGTCTACTGGATCCGGCTCACGTCGGATGGCGCTCACGTCTCGAGTCGAACGGTGGTCCTTGAGTCGCGGTAGACGCGGGGCGAGAGTAGCGGCGTGTCTCTCGACCGCGCTGGCCGCGCTTTTCGTGGGGGCGCCCCTGGCGGGCGCGAATCCCGGGGCCGAGGGAGAACCCGCCTTCGGGATCTCAGGCTATTTCAAATTTCCGCCGCGCATCAACGAGCCCTCGCCCCTCCTCGTCCGAGTCTGGGGAGAGGACGCCTACGACGGGCCCGTGACGAGCATCGCCAGGATCAGCGTCCCGGAGGGAATCGAAGTTGTTTCGGGAGACACGGTGAGCGTCGCGCATGTCTCGAGGCGATCGAGGAAGCATGCGGGGCGGGTGTTCCAGATCATGATCCGCCCGGTGCGGGTCGGGAGCTACGTGATTCGCGGTTGGCTTGGAATCGAAGCGGGGGAGGAGCGGGGCTCGGATGAGACGGACTTCCTCCTGCCGATCGAAGTGAGACCGGACACGGTGATCTACGCTCGGGCGCCGCGCGCGACCCGTTTCGAGACCGTGCGTGGAGGGCAGAGGTATCGCTACGGCGGGCGCTATCTCGTTCCCATCGACAGCACCGAGGCCCTCCTGGAGGACGAGATCACGGAAAAGCCCAAGCCCTTGACCCAGGAGGCCGCGCTCTGTGCCGGTTGCGCCGCCCCGCTCCCCACGGTCGTGCCGTTCGTTGTGATGGTAGGAAGGGACGGACGGTTGCACGACTCGCGTTTCCTCGATATGGACGAGCAGGGAACGATGGATCCCGACGTGGTCGCCGCCGCGAGCGGGGCGCTTGCGCGGTGGACGTTCGAACCGGCGCGCGTGGACGGCCGTCCGGTGGCGGACTACGTCGTGGTTCGGGTCCTGGTACGGGGCCGGGAACCCTAGTCATGGTCGCGGGGCCGAAGCCCGGGTGCGCGATCGCCGGCCCGCCCTAGCGCGGGATTTCCCCCGCGAGAATTCGCGCGAGCTTCGTCAAGTCGATATTCCCGCCCGAGACGACACAGACGATCTTCCGACCCTCCGCATCGCCGCGGAGCGCCGCTGCGACCGGTGCCGCGCCGGCGCCTTCCGCGATCACTCGATTCCGTTCCGCGAGAATTCGGATCGCGGAGGCGACCTCCTCGAGCGTCACCACGATCGAGCCCTCGACGAATCCTCGAACCATCGGCCACATTTCCGGAAGAACGCTTCGTCCGCCGATCCCATCGACGAAGCTCGCGCGATGCTCGATCGTCACAGGCGTGCCGGCCGCGAGCGACGCGGCGAGCGGCGCCGCGGTCTCCACCTCACACGCGTAGGTCCGGACCGTTGGTCTCTTCGCGAGCACCGCGGCGGCGACGCCCGAGAGAAGCCCGCCTCCGCCGTAGGGAACCAAGATCGAGTCGGTGTCTGGGAGGTCCTCGAGTATCTCGAGCCCGATGGTCCCGTTTCCGGCGATCACGGCCGGATCGGACACCGGATGGACGAAGACCCCTCGCATGCCCGGATAGCGATGCTCCTCGATGACCCGCCACCACGTTTCGAATGGGACCTTCACGACGGTGGCGCCGAGCCGCTCGATCGCCTCGAGCTTGGTTTGCGGCGCGCGATCCGGGACGATCGCGGTGCAGGGGACCCCCATGGCGCGGGCGCTCCAGGCCACCCCCTGCGCCATGTTTCCCGCGCTCGCGGTATAGACGCCGTTTCGGAGGGCCGCCGGGTCCGCGAGCCGCATCGCGTTCGCCGCGCCGCGGAGCTTGAAGGACCCGATGGGTTGGAGGCTCTCGAGCTTGAGATAGATCCCGCCCGGCGCTTCGGGAACGTTTAAGGGAACCAGGGGCGTGCGGACCGCGGAACCGGCGATGCGCTCCCGCGCGGCGAGGATCTCCTCGGGTCGGGGTGGATCAATGGCCTTGATCGCGCCGCCCTCCCAGCTCGATCGCGATTCCGGCTCCGCTCTCTCTCGCCTTTTCATAGACGTGGTGCGCCGCGGCAAGATCCTCGACCGCGAGCCCGACCGATTTGAAGAGCGTGATCTCCTTCCCGGACCGACGGCCCTCGATGCGACCCAGGAACGCCTCGCCTACCTCGCCGACGATATGGTCCTCGCCGATCGCCCCTTCGGTCCGAGGGATGAGGAAATCCCCGGCTTCGTGGAGCGCGGATTCGAGACGATCGACGTAGAGCTTCGCGCGCTTGACGGCCGGGGTGTCCAGCTCGCGCCCGGTCGCGAACGAGGAGCCGACCGCGTTGATGTGGACGCCGGGAGAGAGCCACTCGCCGCGAAGGACCGGTTCGCGCGACGCGGTGGTGGTGCAGATCAAATCCGCGCGCTCCACCGCGGCGCGCGGGTCCGCGACCGCCTCGACCGGCGATCCGTAGCGCGCGGATTCCCGCTCGGCGAACGACCGGGCGTGCGCGGCGTCGCGGCTCCATACCCTGACTCTTCGGATGGGCCGCGCCACGCGCATGGCCTCGAGGTGCGACGCCGCCTGCACCCCCGAGCCCAGGATCGCGAGGTCGCCGGCGTCCTCCCGCGCCAGAAGCCGGGTGGCGGCGGCGCTCACCGCGGCCGTCCGGATCGCCGTGATGGAAGTAGCATCGATCACGGCGAGAAGCGAGCCGTGCTCGATCTCGAAGAGGAGCACCACCCCCTGGTGCGAGTCGTACTCCGTGCCGTGGTTTCCGGGCATGACCGAAACCGCCTTGAGTCCCATCGATGGCGGCGCTCCGAGATAGGCCGGCATGACGCCGAGGAGCCCCGATCGGTCGGGCAGCCACACCGCGGTGCGGAGCGGGAGGACGGCGTGGCCGCGGCTGAGCGTCCGGAGGGCCTCGGCCATGAGATCCACGCACTCCGCCATGGGAAGAAGCTTGGATACGTCTCGTTGCGGGATGACGAGGGTGCTCATCTCTCGTAGCCCTCCTGGAACGCCGAGCACGCGCGGGCCAGGTCCACGTTGCCGCCCGAAACGACGGCGACGGTGCGGGCGCCCTCGGGGAGCCGGACCCGGCCCGAAAGGAGCGCCGCGGAGGCGGCGGCCCCCGAGCCTTCGACGTAAAGCTTGGCGCGGGTGATCAGGAGCTCCATCGCGGCGATAATCTCCTCCTCCGAGACGTTCACGATCTCATCCACGAACCGACGGGCCACCTCGAGCGGGATCGCGCCCACGAACGGAGGCGTCATCCCGTCGGCGAGCGTGTTCGACGGCCGGGTCACGGTCACGGGCTTCCCTGCGTCGAGCGCCGGCTTGAGCCCCGGTCCCGCTTCGAGCTCCACCGCGATGACGCGGGTCATCGGGCTCAGCGCCTTGACCGCGCACGCGACGCCGCTCAGGAGACCTCCCCCTCCCACCGGGACGATCACCGCCTGCGACTCGGGCATCTGCTCCATGATTTCGAGCCCCACCGTGCCGGCTCCGGCGAGCACGACGGGATCGTCGAACGGGTGGACGAAGGTGGCGCCGCGCGCGCGGCACTCCTCGTGGAGCTTGTCGAAAAGGGTCGCCCGGTCTCCGTGAAGGATCACTTCCGCGCCGTAGCCCCTCACCGCGTCGAGCTTGGATCGGGGCGCATCGACCGGCATCACGACCGCGCAGGGCACCCCGACCTGCCGCGCGGCCCATGCGACCGCCTGGGCATGGTTCCCCGCGGAGACGGTGATGAGGCCCCGGGAGCGCTCCGCGCGGGAGAGGCTCAGAACTTTGTTCAAAGCGCCGCGCGGCTTGAACGATCCGGTCTTCTGGAGGTTTTCGCACTTGAGATGGAGCCGTACTCCGGCACGGTCGCCGAGAGTCGAGGCGGATAGAAGCGGTGTGTGATGGACGCTGTCGCGAAGCCGATCCGCGGCGCGCCGGATTTCCGAGACCTCGATCACAGAGGGCCTGTTCGCGCGGGAGAGGGCTGACATCGGGAAACCGGGAGCGTAGCACAAGCCTCTTGAGGAATCGCGGCCGCGGGCGCATGGTATCCCGTCGCCCGTGCTCCGTCTAACGTTCCAGGGAGATCCAATGATGCGATATTTCGCGCGGTTGTTGGCAGCAGCTCTCCTCGCGGCCCTCGCCGGGGGCGGTCTTCCGCGGCCCGTCCTTGGCGCCGATTCGATCACGCTCTTCGCGGATCTGACCGAGGCGCCGCGCAGGATCATCCACGCGCGTCTCGGGATTCCGGCGCGGCCAGGGCCGGTCACCCTTTTCTACCCCAAGTGGATCCCCGGCGAGCACGGCCCGACGGGGCCGATCGTGAACCTGGCCGGTCTCACGATCACATCGAACGGGAAGACGGTGCCGTGGCGGCGCGACGATGTGGAAATGTACGCGATCCATGTCTCGGTGCCGGGCGGTGCCAAAAGCCTCGATCTGTCGTACGACTTTCTTCTCTCGGGGGAGGAGGAGGGGTTCACCTTTGGAGCGTCTTCCACCGCGAACCTGGCCGTCCTGAATTGGAACCAGGTCCTCCTCTACCCGACCGGGATCCCGCTGGACAGTCTGATCTACACGGCGACCCTCCGTCTTCCCGCGGGATGGAAGTACGGGACCGCGCTTCCGGTCGCGAGGGAGTCGGGCGGTTCGGTCGAGTTCAAGCCGGCGCCGATCGTGACGCTCATCGACTCGCCGGTCCTTGCGGGCCGCTATTTTCGTACGATCGCGCTCGCGCCCGAGATCACGCCGCGCCACGTGATCCACATCGCGGCGGACAGCCGGGAAGCGATCGAGATGCCTCGAGAGGTCGAGGAGCACTATTCGCAGCTCGTTCGGGAGGCGGGCGCGACGTTCGGCGCGCGTCACTACCGCGAATACCACTTCCTCTTGACCCTGAGCGATCACGTGCCCTCGTTCGGGTTGGAGCATCACGAGTCGAGCGACAATCGTGTGAAGGAACGAACGTTGATCGACGAGGATCAGAGGCTCCGGTCGGCGGACCTGCTTCCCCACGAGTTTGCCCACTCCTGGAACGGGAAACACCGCCGCCCCGCCGACCTCGCGACCCCGAACTACGAAGTGCCGATGAAGACCGATCTGCTGTGGGTGTACGAGGGCCTCACGGAGTACCTGGGGTGGCTGTTCGCGGCGCGGAGCGGACTCTTGACCCCCGAGCAGGCGCGCGAATACCTCGCGAGCGTGGCCGCCGAGCTGGAAAACGAGCCGGGCCGGACCTGGCGGCCGCTCCTCGACACCGCGGTCTCGGCGCAGTTCCTCTACGGCTCCGGGTGGCCCTGGTCCTCCTGGCGGCGCGGCGTCGACTTTTACAACGAGAGTCTTCTCTTTTGGCTGGAGGCCGACGCGATCATCCGAAACGAGAGCAAGGGCGCCCGATCACTGGATGACTTCTGCCGCCGCTTTCATGGAGGGGAGGGGGGCGCGCCGGTGGTGAGGCCCTACACGTTCGAGGATGTGGTCTCGACGATGAACGACGTTCAACCCTACGACTGGCGGAAGTTTTTCAGCGAGCGCGTCACCGAGGTGAGGCCGCACGCGCCGCTGGGTGGAATCGAGCGCGGCGGATGGAAGCTCACCTACGCCGACTCCGCATCGGCATATCAGAAAAGCCTTGAAAAGGCCAGGAAGCGGGTCGACCTACGCTACTCCATCGGACTCTATCTCAACGACGAGGGGGAAATCCTGGATCTCCTGCCCAGGAGCCCGGCCGCGAAGGCGGGGCTCGGCCCGGGAATGAAGCTGACGGCGGTGAACGGCCGGAAGTGGACGGCGGACGCGATCCATGAGGCGATTCGGGCTGCCGCGCGCTCCCGGAGCGCGATCGAGATCCTGGCGCAAAACGGGGATTTCTACGCGTCCTATCGAATCGACTACGTGGGTGGAGAGCGATATCCGCGGCTCGTGCGGGTGACAGAGGTGCCCGATCTGCTCGGGGTCGATCTCGCGTCGCACGCCGCAGGAGGCGCTGCCAAGAAACCCTAGGGCGAACCGATTCCCCGCCGCGCGGGGCCGCTTCAGGGGGCGGGGGACTCCGAGCGCCGAGCCGTGGGCCGTCTCATGGCCTTCGAGAGGGCGGCGGCGCAGCGGTCGCATCCGGGCTGGGCGCGCCGCCTGTGCATCCACCGTCGGAGGAGCCACCCGCCCGAGAGAAGCGCGGCGAGCACCGCGACCAGGTCCTGCCAGCCCGCGCTCACCCTAACCCCATGAGCTTTCCGCCTTGGTAGACCGCGAGGGAGGCGATCCAGGCGAGCCCGTTCATCATCACGACCATGAAAATCGGCCACCGCCAAGAGTTCGTCTCCCGGCGCACGACGGCGACGGTCGACATGCATTGGCAGGCGAGCACGAAAAACACCATGAGGCTCACCGCCATGAGCGGGGAGTAGGCTTTCCCCCCGCGCGGATTTTCGGCGTGGCGCAGCTTCTCCCGCAGGGAAACCGACGTCTGGTCCACGTCCCCCAAGTTGTAGACGGTTGCCATCGTCGAAACCATGACTTCACGCGCCGCGAACGAGGAGAGAAGCGCGATTCCGATCTTCCAATCGAATCCGAGGGGCGCGATCGCCGGCTCGATGAGACGGCCCGCGCGTCCCGCGAAGGAATCACGAAGGGAGATGCCCGCGATCTCGTTCTGGATCTGGGCCGCCTCGGCTTTCTTCGCGCCCGCCTCCGCGGCCCATCCGCGAGCGGCCGCTTTCGCCGCGTCATCCTCGACCGCCTCGAGCCGTTTCTCGAGGGGAAGGACCCGGCCCGGGCTCTTGGGATAGGAGGCGAGGAACCAGAGCACGATCGAGACCGCGAGGATCACCGTGCCCGCTTTCTGGACGAAGAGCCCGGCGCGGTCCCGGACGGTGAGGAGCACCGAACGCAAGGAGGGAAGGCGATAGGGCGGCAATTCCATCACGTAGAGCGGACGGCTTCCCCGGAGCGCGGTGCGCTTCAATGCCCACGCCACGAGCACCGCGGCCAGAATTCCCAATACGTAGAGGGAGAAGAGCACGAGCCCGGGGAGGTTCAGGAATCCGACCGTGCGATTCGGGATGAAGGCTCCGATCAGGAGCGCGTAAACGGGAAGCCTCGCGCTGCAGGACATGAACGGCGCGATGAGGATCGTCGTCAAACGGTCGCGCCGGTTGTCGATCGTACGGGTAGCCATGATCCCGGGAATGGCGCATGCGAAGGAGGAGAGGAGCGGGATGAAGGCGCGTCCGGAGAGCCCAACGCCGCGCATGAGTCGGTCCATGATGAACGCCCCGCGCGCCAAGTAGCCGGAGTCCTCCATGAGCGAGATGAAGAGGAAAAGGATCGCGATCTGGGGGACGAAGGTCACGACGGCGCCCACGCCGGCGATCGCGCCGTCCACGACGAGGGAACGGATCGGCCCCGCCGGGAGCGCCGGGGCGATGAACCGGCCGAGCGCCGATACCCCTGCGTCGATCGCGTTCATGATCGGTGTCGCCCACATGAAGACCGACTGGAAGACGACGGCCATCAGGAGAACGAAAATCAGAGGGCCGAGCACGCGGTGGGTCAGCACGCGGTCGATCCGCTCCCGGAGCTTCGCCTCGGGTTTGACCCGAAGCGTGGCCTTCCGGACCAGCTCTTCGATCGCGTGGTAATGGCCGATGGGCTCGTGGGAGCGCCACTCTGGAATTTCCGCGTCGAGCCGCGCGCGGAGCGTCATGACCTCCCGCCGTGCGGGGATCGGGGCCGCATCGATGAGCGAGTCCTCCTCCCCTTCGTCGAGGAGGAGCGCCATCGCGACATGAAAGCGGCTCAACGCCGCAAGGGGCCCTACGGGCGCGAGCATCCGCGCAATCCGCTCCGCCGCGTCTCGAAGCGGCTCGGGAAGGCCGCGCGTCACGGGCCGCGGAGGCGGGACCTCGCGCTCCATGGCTTCCATCAGCTGGGCGATGCCGCTTCCGGTTCGGGCCGAAATGGGGACGACCGGGGCGCCCAGAGCGCGCGAGAGGAGACCGGCGTCAATATCGAGCCCCTCGTCCCGCGCGGTATCCATCATGTTGAGCGCTACGAGAACCGGTCTTCCGATTTCGATCAGCTGCATGCAGAGGTAGAGCTGGCGATCGAGACACGTGGAGTCGAGCACGAGGAGCGTGAGATCGGGAAGCGGCGTGTGGGCCTGGACGCCCAGGAGCACGTCGCGCACCACGACTTCGTCGGGGGACCCGGGCCGCAGGCTGTAGGTGCCGGGCAGGTCGAGCAGCTCCAGCACACTTCCGGAGCGAAGCGCGCAAAAACCCGCCTTCTTCTCCACCGTGACGCCCGGGTAGTTCGCTACCTTCTGCCGTAACCCGGTGAGCTTGTTGAAGAGGGTGGACTTCCCGCAGTTCGGGCCGCCGGCGATCGCGACCAGCTTGCGCCGGCTCCGTCGTGGAGCGGGGTCGCGGAGCTCGAGGCGGACCGCGGGCTTCGATTCGACTTCCGCAAGCTCAGAAGGGATCGACATCGATTCTGTCTGCCTCGGAGGTTCGGATCGAAAAATGGGTGCCGCGGAGTCTGAGCTCGATCGGATCGCCCATCGGAGCCCGACGCACGAACGTGACAGGCGTTCCCGGGACGAAGCCCAGCTCCATCAGGCGGCGAAGGAGCCCCGGCTCACCCGACACGCGCCGGACGATCCCGCGTGACCCGGGCTCGAGCTCCGCCAGCTTTCTGGTGCGCCGGTCGGCGCGGTCGCGCGGCGGGGTCACTCGAGCGCCCCCTCCTCCGGCGGGCCGGCGAGCCCCGGGAAGGTTTCCGCGAGGCAGCGTCCTTCCTTGCAGACCGGGCACTCCTTGTGGGCTTCTTTGCCCGCGCATCGATGCTGGTACTCGCGGAACGCGGTCCGGAACCTGTTCGCGGCGGGGTGGTCGGAGCCGATGAAGGCGGTCAGACGCAGGAACTGGATCATCGATTCGGGACCCACGAGATGCTCGATCATGCACGCGTCCTCGTAGGCGATCTCTTGCGGAACGCGTAGGATGCTCGTAAAAAACATCGTGAGCACGTGGCGATTGGATTCCGTGCGCCGGGCCAGTCGGTGCCCGGCGTCGGTAAGCTCGACGCAGCCGTAGGGCTCGTGGGTTACCAGTCCGCGCGATGAGAGGGAGCGAAGCATCGAGGTGACCCCGCTCTTCGAAACGCCGAGCCGATCGGCGATGTCCCCCACGCGGGCGTGGCCTTTTTCGTGTTTAAGGCCGGCCACGGCCTGCAGATAGTGCGCCATGGAATGCGTCAATTCTTTGTCGTTGAACCGTTTCCAGATTTCCACGGGCGAGCCTCCGACCCTCTGGCAGCATGCTGAATAAAGTTAACCATGCTTAATATCCGAGATGGCCCGGCGATGTCAAGGGCTTTCCCCTCGGCCCGGCAGAGTTTCCGCGTGCGGACCTCTCCTAGAGTCGAAACCAGATCTTGCGGTGCAGGGGGGTAACGTAGGACCCGCCGGGAATGAGGGGCCGGGAGAGCGGGGTCGATTCCCACCCCATGGTCTCGATCGCCCGCTGGGCGGCCGGCGAGGGTCCGAACGTGCTTTCGTCGAACCAGGTCTTGACCGACACAAGATAGAAAGTCCCCTCGGCCCTCGTCTCATGGGGCGGAGCGCCCAGGGATTTCCTCTTCGACACGCCCTCCACCGAATAGGCGAGGTGACAGTCGATCTCGCAGAAGTACTTCTTCACTCCGGGCGCGAGCACGCGCTCCTGGCTCGTGAGCGACGCTCCGAAGAGAAGCGTCGCGTATCCGAGGAGGATCACGCCGAGGCCCATCGCGGTCCAGCGGCGCACGGCCGGCTGGTTCCGGACCGTGCCGTAGACCGCCGCCGCCGCCGCGAGCATGACGGCGAGGACCGTGCCGAGAAACAGGAGAACGACGATCGGGGCGTACTGGGGCATGAGGGACATACCATCCCCTTTCCTTTCGGCTAAATTTATGAAAACTACTTTATAGTACAAAGCATGGTCCGCGCAACGCCGATTTTCCCGCGCGGCCCCTGGCCATCGACGCGGGCTGCGGTTACACTGCGGGGGCGGCGATCCGCCTCCGCCCGGCGGAGGCCGCACTCCACCATGCACCCTGTGAATCTCCCAGAGCACCTGATCCTGGTCTTCGCCGCATTCTGTGCGGGGACGGTGGACGCGATCGCCGGTGGGGGTGGCCTGATCATCGTGCCGGCGCTCCTCGCGGTAGGGCTCCCGCCGCATTTGGCCCTCGGAACCAATAAGGGGCAATCGCTCTTCGGTTCGCTCGCGGCCGCGATCCGCTATGCAAGGGCAGGTCTCGTCGACCGGGATACGGGAAGGATCACGTTTCCGACGGCGTTCCTGGGCGCTTTGATCGGGACCACGCTCGTCCTCGTGATCCGCCCGGAGGTGCTTCGGCCGCTGGTGCTCGTCCTCCTCATCGTCGCCGCCATCCTCGTGACGATCGTGCGGCCCAATCCGCGCGGAGAGCCGCGCGGGAGCAAGGGCGGGGCGTGGTGGGCCGCGGGTCTCGTGGCGCTCGCGGTCGGCACCTACGACGGCTTCTTCGGACCGGGTGCCGGGACCTTTTACATCGCGGGGTTCGTCGTCTTTCTGAGGCTGTCGATGGCGCGCGCCAGCGCGGACGCCAAGATCGCGAATTTCGCCTCGAATGTGGCCGCGGCCGCGATCTTCGCCCATCGAGGCGTCATCGTGTGGTCGATCGCGCTCCCGATGGCGGGCGCGCAACTGCTTGGAGGATTCCTCGGCGCCCACATCGCCGTTCGCCGAGGAGATCGCCTCATCCGGGCGCTGGTGCTCGCCGTCTCTCTCGCGCTCGTGATCAAGATCGGCCGAGATCTCTATCTCGGACGCTGAGCGATGCGCCGGCAAGGAATCGGCGCCAGGCGAAGGCTCCCCTTAGAGCACCGACCCGGATAGTTTCACGTCGGCCCGCGCCCACGCGCGAACGAAACGCTTCTTCGCGCCGAGCCCTTCCGTGATCCGCCCGCGGGCGTTCAAAGCCTCGGCGAGCCCGTAGAGCGACCAGCCGTTTCCGGGATGTCGCTTCAGGTCCGCCCGGTAGACCGCCTCGGCGTCGGCGGGCTTCCCGGCCCGGAGCAGCGCCGCTCCCAGGGACTGCCGCACGGGGTAGTACCAGGGGGGCGGCTCGTCGTAGTGGAGCGAATCCTCCGCGGCCACTGCGGCCCGGAAGCTTTCGATCGCCTCCTCGGGACGTCCCGCTCGCATCGCGCGTTCTCCGTCCAGGACGGCCGTCGCCAGCCGAAGGAGCGCGGCCGACGAATTGAGCCCCGCCATCGCCTCCGGCGTCATGGCCGCCGCGATCGCCTCGAGGCTGTCCCGTTCCATCGAGGCGGCATCCGGATTCCCGGTCGCGGCGAACGCCACGCCGCGCGCGTAGTGCCACATTCCCGTCGTGTACCGCATGTCCTGAGGGGGGGCGGGCTCGCGAAGGATCTCGTCCCATTTGGCGAAGCGCGCGAGCGCGAAATAGGGCACCGGAAGCCAGAACTCCATCGGCGGCATCGTGCGCACCATGTCGACCGACACGTGGCTGGCCAGCGTTCGCGCCATTCGAATCGCTTCCTTGCTCCTGCCCTCGAAGCTCATCGCCGCCCAGCCCATGTGCATGTTGTGGCTCAAGTACATGTGCGGGTAGACGCCCTGGGGTTTCTCCTTCTCGATATAGGCCAGGTCCACGCCGATCGCCTTGCGGTTCAGCTCGGCCGCTTCGTGGTACCGACCAACCAGCATGTAGACGTGCGAGGGCATGTGCACGAGGTGTCCGGCGTTCGGCGCAAGGCGCGCAAGGCGGCTCGCGGCCGGAAGGGCGCGCGCCGGATTGGGGGATTCCTCGATCGCGTGGATAAAGAGATGGTTCGCCCCGATGTGGGATGGGCTCTTCCGGAGCACCCGGGTCAGGGCCTGGACGGCCTCCAGCGTTCCAGGCTGCGGCTTCCCGTCGCGCGACCACCAGTCCCAGGGTCTCACGTCGAGAAGCGCCTCGGCGAAAATCACGGCGGCGTCCAGGTCGTCCGGGTATTTCACCGAGAGCCCGCGCATCGCGTCCGCGAACGCGACATCCAGCGCATGGAGATCCGCTTTGGGATCGTCCGAATAGCGCCTCGCCAGCGCATCGATGTACGCGCGCTCGCGTGCCGTCGCCGCCGCTCCGCGCTGGCGCGCCTTCTGCACTTCGGCGAATGCTTCCCGTTCGCGGTCGGGATCGACCGGGAGGTTCACGTTCGGCCCGAGCGCATAAGCGATTCCCCAGTGCCCCATGGCGCACGACGGATCGAGCCTTACCGCCTCCCGGAACGCCCGAATCGCTTCGTCGTGATTGAAGGCGTAGCAGAGCTTTAAACCTTGATCGAAGTAGCGCTGCGCGGCCGGGGAGCGGGTCGTTACCGCGTGATGCAGGGTGCCGAGGCCCGAGTAGAGCGGCACATCCGCGCGCGCGGCCCCAGAGAGGTTGAGCCATACGAGTGATCCGCAGAGCACCATGAGCCTTCGTGTCACCGCACACCTCCCGGGAGAATGGGTCTCGGTCGCGCCGATCTGGAGGGTCCGATGCGGGGCGCGGCCGCGTGTGTTTTCGAGGCCGATCCGGTAAGATACCGGCTTCACCGGCCTTTCGCAAAGCGCTCGGGGGCAATCGTTGTGGATCGACTCTATCAGCTGCTTCAGAACCGCATCGAAGGCGCCGTCTCCACACCGGACCAATTTCACCCCGCCCAGCTGACCAACTTCGGAAATCTCCACCACTGGACTCCGCGATTCGTTGTCGAGCCGGCATCGGCCCGGGACGTCGCGGCGGTCGTGGCCTTCGCCCGGGATCACGGGCTCACGGTTTCGGCGCGGGGCTCGGCGCACAGCCAGAGCAGGCTCGCCATCAGTGACGGCGGCATCCTCCTTTCGATGCCGTCCATGCGGCGCATTCTCGACCTCGACCCTTCCGGCCGGACCGTGGACGTCGAAGGGGGAGTGGTGTGGCGCGACCTGGTGCGCCACCTGGCTCCTCGGAATCTCGTTCCGCCGGTGCTCACGAACAACTTGAGTGTCACCGTGGGCGGCACGCTCGCGATCGCGGGGCTTGGGCTCACGTCGTTCAAGTACGGGACCCAGGGGGATAACGTTCAGGAACTGGACGTCGTGACAGGGACGGGAGAGAAGGTCACGTGTGACCGCAGACGGAGCCCGGACCTGTTCTGGGGGTCGCTCGCTGGTTTGGGCCAGGCCGGGATCATCACGCGAGCGCGCCTCGACTTGAGAAAAGCGAAACCCATGACCCGCACGTATTACCTGCTCTATGACGACCTGCGCGGGTTCCTCGAGGACGCGAAGCTGGCGATGGAGAGCGGGTGGTGGGACCACCTCGAGAGCTGGGCGTCGCCGTGCCCCCAGGGGACCAAACCTGTCGCCGGTCGGAGGCAGGTCTTCGCGCGCTGGTTCTACCCATTCCATCTCACCGTCGAGTTCGATCCGGAGAACCCACCGGATGACGCGAAGCTGCTCCGCGGGCTCAAGCCCTTCGATCGCCTCTACACGGACGACGTGCCGACGATCGATTTCCTGGAGCGGATGATTCCCGTCTTCGATCTGTGGAAGCAGGGAGGAACGTGGAAGCACGTTCACGCTTGGGTCGAGACCGTTCTTCCGTGGGAGCGCGCGGCGGACTGCATCGAATCGGTCCTGCCCGATCTTCCCCCGTCGGTCCTGGTCGGGGGGCACGTGCTCCTATGGCCCGCCAAGGGGAAATCCTCCCGGTCCCGCTTCTTCATGAGGCCGCCGGGCGAGGACCTCATGGGTTTCGGCGTCCTTCCGGCGATTCCGCCGCGCTTCTGGGAGCAGGCCAGGCCGATGCTCGACAATTTGAGCCGGCTCACCGAGCTCATGGGCGGGAAGCGATACTTGAGCGGGTACATCGACTGGGACGAGGATCGGTGGCGGGAGCACTTCGGAGATCAGTGGGAGCCGTACTGCGCGCTCAAACGGAAGTACGATCCCGATTCGCTGCTGAATCCCGGGTTCGTCCCGTTTCCGGCGGCGCGCCCCGCCGGCAGCCCGGCTTCCGACTGATGGCGCTGGATTTCGGCACCCCCGAATGGGCTCGGGCCCTCGAGACCGAGATCAACGCTTCGAGCGAGTATCGGAACGCGGCCGCGTCCTGGGGCGCCGGGTTCAACGGAAACATTCTCCTCGCGTTCGAGAAGGGCGGGCCCCTCGAGCAGGGTCTCTATCTTCTGTTAAGGCTCGAGCGCGGCCGCTGTCTCGCGGCCGAGTTCGTCCCGGGTCCTTCGCGACCGGAAGCCGGGTTCACGCTGCGCGCGCCGTATGCGCTCTGGCGGGAGATCCTGAACGGGAAGACGCTCGCGGCGAGCGCGATCCTGACCGGGAAAATGCGGGTCGAAGGAAACATGGTCGCGCTCTTGAAGCACGCGGGCGCGCACCGCTCGCTCATCCACTGTGTCGCGTCGCTCGAGACGCGTTTCCCCGAGGCCTAGGCCCAAGGAGATAGGTTTCGTGGCCCCTCCCCGCAGCGCGAGGTACGGATCCTGGAAGTCCCCCATCACGCCGGATCGGATTGTCTCGGAGACGGTCGTCCTGGGCCAGCCGACCCTGGGAACGGACGCGATTTTCTGGTCCGAGATGCGCCCGAGGGAAGGCGGACGCGTCGTCATCGTGCGCCGTGGCGCGGAAGGCGATATCGCGGACATGATCCCCGCGCCGTGGAGCGCCCGCACCCGGGTCAACGAGTACGGGGGCGGGGCGTACGTCGTCGCGGGAGAGGAGATCTTCTTTTCGAACGACGGCGATCAGCGGATCTATTCGGTGCGGCGCGGCCACGAACCGAGGCCGCTCACCCCGGACGGGAAGATGCGCTACGCGGACGCGGTGCTGGATCCGGAACGCGGTCGCCTCGTCTGTGTCCGCGAGGACCACAATGTCGTTGGGACGCAGGCGGAGACCACGATCGTCTCGGTGCCCTTCGAAGGGGGTTCCGAGGGAGTCGTTCTCGTCCGGGGAAGCGACTTCTACTCGACGCCTCGGATCAGTCCGGACGGATCGCGTATGGCGTGGCTCGCGTGGAATCACCCCAACATGCCGTGGGATGGCACGGAGCTTTGGCTGGCCGAAATCCGCGGCGACGGATCGGTGGGGGAGCGACATCTCGTGGCGGGGGGCGCCGAGGAGTCGGTGTTCCAGCCGGAATGGTCCCCCGGCGGCGTGCTCCACTTCGTCTCCGACCGCACGGGGTTTTGGAACCTCTACCGCTTCCGGGCGGGGTCCGTCGAGCCGCTCACCGCGCGTGAGGCGGAGTTCGGGCGACCGCAGTGGATCTTTGGTATCTCGACCTACGCGTTCGACTCCCCGCGCCGGATCGTCTGCCTTTTCTGCGAACGCGGCATCTGGCGCATGGCGCTCCTCGACGCGGAGTCCGGGAGCCTCGCTCCCGTCGACCTCCCGTACACGGACATGCGCTTTCTCCGGGCCGCGGCGGGTCGGGCGCTCGTTCTCGCGGGCTCCCCGAGCGAGCCGGAGAGCCTGGTCTTGCTCGATCTCGACACGAGGAAGCCCGAGATGGTCCGTCGTTCCAGCGAAACCGCGATCGATCCCGGATACCTTTCCCCGGCGAAGCGCGTCGAGTTTCCGACCGCGCGCGGCCTCACCGCCCATGCGCTCTACTACGCGCCACGGAACCGCGATTTCGTCGCGCCGGAGGGCGCCAAGCCGCCGCTCCTCGTTCGATGCCACGGCGGGCCGACGAGCTCCGCGCCGAGCACGCTCGATCTCGAGATCCAGTACTGGACCTCACGCGGGTTCGCGGTCGCCGACGTGAATCACGGTGGAAGCACGGGCTACGGCCGGGCCTATCGCGAGCGTTTGAACGGCATGTGGGGAATCGTGGATGTGGAGGATTGTGGGGCGGCCGCGCGGTACCTGGTCTCGCAGGGGCTTGCCGATCCCGCGCGTATCGCGATCCGGGGCGGGAGCGCCGGCGGCTACACCACCCTCCGCGCGCTCGAGTCGGGGCGGGTCTTCAGCGCGGGAGCGAGCTATTTCGGCATCGGGGATCTCGAGATCCTGGCGGGCGGCTACGAGCACAAGTTCGAATGGAAGTACTCGGAGCGGTTGATCGGGCCGTATCCCTCGCGCGTCGACATCTATCGCGAGCGCTCGCCCGTCTACGCGGCCGATCGGATCCAAGTCCCCGTGATCTTCTTTCAAGGAACGGAGGACGTCGTCTGCCCGCCGGAGCAGACCGACATGATGGTGCGGGCGCTCCAAGAAAGGGGCGCGCCTTATGCGTATCTCACGTTCGAGAACGAGGGACACGGGTTCCGCCGCGGGGAGACGATCCGCCGCGCCCTCGAAGCCGAGCTCTTCTTCTACTCGCGTGTGTTCGGCTTCGAGCCCGCCGAGCCTCTTGAGCCTGTTCCGATCGAGAACTTCGGGGCGCTGCGCTGAGCCGCGCGCCCCGGCCAACGCGGAGGAGACCGCCATGCCGGAGCCATCGAGAACGATGAATCGCCGCCGCTTCGTCACACTGGTTGCCCTGAGCGGCGCCGCCGCGCTCACCTCTCCCTTGTCCCCCGCGGCCGCGCCCGGTGCAAAGGGGGCTGGAACGGCCGCCCCCGCAGGCCGGCGGCCGCTCACCGCCGCCATGCGCCGGGAGATCGCGAGCCAGGAGAAATCGCTCGCGGAGCAGCTCGAGGCGATCCGGAAATTCGAGCTCCCGCCCGGGAGCCCGATGGCCTTCGTCTTCACCCCGCTTCGGGCGCGGCGGGGGCGCTGATCATGCTGAGCGAGGACATTTTCTACCTTCCCATTTCGGAGCTGGGCGTGCGGATTCGCTCGCGCCGGCTCTCGCCGGTCGAGCTCACCGAAGGCTACCTCGACCGGATTCACCGCTACGGCACAAAGCTCAACGCCTTCGCGACGGTGACCCCCGATCTCGCGCTCACGCAGGCACGCGCGGCGGAGCGCGAGATCCATTCGGGGCGCTACCGCGGACCGCTCCACGGGATCCCGTATGCGGCGAAGGACCTCCTCGCGACCGCCGGGATCAAGACCGGGTGGGGCGCCCACCCCACTCGGGACCAGATCCCCGACAAGGACGCGACCGTCGTCCGGAAGCTCCGCGACGCGGGTGCCGTCCTGCTCGGAAAGGCCGCGATGGTGGAGTTCGCGGGGTGCCTGGGCTATCGCTTCGCGGACGCTTCGCTCACAGGGCCGGGGCGGAATCCCTGGGACCCCGAGCGGTGGACCGGGGGGTCGTCGTCGGGCTCCGGGGCGGCCGTGGCCTCGGCGCTCGTCGGCTTCGCGATCGGGACGGAAACATGGGGTTCGATCCTCTGCCCGTCCGCCTTTTGCGGCGTGACGGGACTCCGCCCGACGTACGGACGCGTGAGCCGCGCGGGAGGGATGGTGGGCGCGTACACCTTCGACAAGATCGGACCGATGGCGCGCTCGGCCGCGGACTGCCGCGTCGTGCTTCAGGCGATCGCGGGACCCGATCCCGACGACCCCAGCGCATCCACGGAACCGCTTCGCCTGGATCGGGGAGGCGTTGAACTCTCGCGCCTCCGGGGAGCCTTGGTCCCGCTCGATTTCACGAAAACCAAGGGCGCGGAACCCGAGGTCAAAGCCGCCTTCGATCGCGCCGTCGCGGACCTCGGGGCTCTGGGTCTCAAGCTCGAGGAGGCGAAGCTCCCCGATTTCCCCGCCTCGGAGATGGCGAGCCTGATCATCAACGCGGAGGCGCTCTCCACATTCGAGAACTACTACAAGAATGGCGGGGTCTGGGAGTTGAAGGATCCCTACGCTCCGTACCAGCGAGAGATCACCCGGGCCCTGAACGGCGCGGACCTCGTGAAGGCGTGGCGGATGCGGACGCTCCTCCAGGAGAGGATCGCGGATTTCTTCTCGCGCTACGACGTCATCGTGACGCCGAACTTCATGTCGGTTGCGCCCTCGATACGCGACGATCTCGTGAAGGCCCTCCCGTACCCGGATCCAGTCGGCGCGATCGGGAACTCGTGCGGGCTCCCCTCGATCGCGCTCCCGTGCGGGTTCGGCAAGGGGCGCATGCCGGCCGGCTTCCAGATCATGGGCTCCGCCTTCGAGGAAGGGACGCTCCTCCACCTAGGGGAAGCGTTTCAGTCGCGGACGGCGTTTCACCGAGAGCGCCCGCCGCTCTTCGTCTAGAAAGGGGGGCTCGCGGGGGCGGCGCTATCCCCGGAACCCGGTCTCCACCAGAAAACAGCTTCCGTCGGCGATGACCTCGAGCCCGCGCGCTCGCGCGATCCGGACCGCTTCCGGGCTTTCCGCTCCCGGTTGCATCCACACGAACCGCGCGCCGGCGTCGGCGGCCTCCGCGACGATCTTTTCCGTGATCGGCGGCGGCGTGATGATGGAGACGCCGCGCGGCGTCTCCGGAATCGATTTGAGATCCGCGTAGGTCTTCAATCCCTCGATTTCGGGCTCGCGCGGATTGATGGGATAAACCCTGAACCCCTTCCTTTGATACGCGCGAAGCACCTTGTTCCCGAACTTGTCCCGGTTCGTCGAGGCGCCGACGACGGCGTAGGGCCCCTCCGCGAGAAAATCGGCGATGATGTCGCGAATGGGGCGCGCCGAGGCCCCGGACCCGAGATCCCGTTTCATTCGAGCGACCTCCAGAGATACCAGCTCGCCACGGTACGGAACGGCCGCCAGCGCTCGCCGCGCCGGGCGACCGACTTGGGTTCCGGGATGCCGCGCGTGCGAAACGTGCGCTGGAATCCCTTGCGTACCCCGTAATCGTGAATGGGGAGCACATCGGGTCGGCCGAGCCTGAAAATGAGGAACATCTCGGCGGTCCACCGTCCGATTCCCCGCACCACCGTGAGCCGCTCGACCACGTCCTCATCCTCCATCGCGCCCAGCCTCCTCATCGTGGGGATCGTTCCGTCGAGCGATTTCGCCGCGAGGTCGCGCAAGGCCGCGCATTTTGCCCTCGAGATCCCGACTTCGCGGAGCGCGGTGTCGGATGCCTCGAGAACCCGCTCCGGGGGCGGAAAGCGTCCGTCCCCGAGGCGATCCCGGAAACGTCCGGCGATGGTCTCCGCCGCGCGGCCGGTGATCTGCTGATAGAGGATGCTCTCGGAGAGCGCTTCGAACGGCGTGGCGACCGGATCCAGCTTGAGCCGAAACGCCCCGACTCGATCGATGAGGAAGGCGAGCTTCGGATCCCGTCCGCGGAGAAGCGAGAGAGCTTCGCAGGCATCGAATCGGACTTCCGCGCCGAGGATTCTGGACGAGCGTCCTGCCATGGGATCTCCATTGTACCGATCCGCGGTCGCCGCGCATAAGCGGAAGCTTCCGGCGTTTGATCGGGTGAGGCCGTTGTGGTAGGATACCGGCTTCCCTCCGGGCCTTCTCCCTCCGAGGCAGCGCGGCGGCGCGGGCGGAGGCGGCTCAAACTTGGCGGTTTGTCGCTCCACAGCAAGGAGGAACTCCCCATGCCAAGAAAGCACAAATCCTCGGGTCCCGTCCTGCTGGCGCTGATCGCGCTGGTCGGGTTCGCGGCCCTCTTGCTCTCGAGCTGCAGCCGGGAGCATGGCTCCTCTCTCACTCCACCGACCAGCTCCGCGGGCGCCCGGGCGGGGAATGACGTCCTCTCGCCGCGCAATCCGGCGGACGTTGCGCTGGCGATGCGCATTCAAAACGCGCATACGCCCGACCTCCTCAAGCACGCCGACGTGGTCGGGACGGGAACCGGAGTCGGCTCGAGCGGCCACCTGGCGCTCCTCGTTCTGACGCGGCGTCCCGGCGTGGCCGGCATCCCCGGAGAGCTCGACGGGATTCCCACGGAGATCCGCGTCGTGGGGGACGTCGTGCCGTATGCGAAGCCGCAACCCCTCCAGTGCGGAACCTCGACCGGCAACGACCTCGAGTGCGCGGCGGGGACCATCGGCGCCGTCGTCTTGAAGACTGGAACGAAGTATCTTCTCTCGAACAATCACGTGTACGCGCGCGAGAACGCGGCGAGGGTCGGCGAGCGTGAGGACGCTCCCGGCCGCTACGACGGCAAGCCGAGATGCGCGCAAACCCAGATCTGCGGCACCCTGTCCGACTTCCAGCCCATCAATTTCGGCGGCGGCAGCAACACGATCGACTGCGCGATCGCCCTGATGGACACGGGCCGGCCCACCCCGGTGACCCAGTCGGGCGGCTATACCGCGACCTCGAACGTGGTGGCGGCTTCGGTTGGGCTCGCGGTCAAGAAATCCGGCCGCACGTCGGGTCTCACGCACGGCACCGTTCAAGCGATCAACGTCACGATCCAGGTCCAGTACTCCTCTGGGATCGCTACCTTCAACGGACAGATCATGACGCCGGCGACCTTCATCAGGGCGGGAGACTCCGGCTCTCTGATGGTGACCGAGACGGCGAACGACCCCGTCGGGCTTTGCTTCGCCGGGGGCGGAGGGGGCTCCTTCGCGAACCCGATCGGGCCCGTGCTCCAGAGGTTCAACGCAACGATCGCCACGCAGTAGGGCACAGGATCAGGAACCAGGAAGTCCGGGGCCATCCGCCGCGTGGCCCCTTTTTTCTAACTGGGAAACAGGAGGTCGCACGCTTGGAAGAGGTCGAGTCCATTCGGAACATCGCGATCATCGCGCACGTGGACCATGGGAAAACGACGCTTGTGGACGCGATGCTCAAGCAGAGCGGCACCTACCGGGACAACGAGCGGATCATCGAGCGCGTCATGGACAGCATGGATCTCGAGCGCGAGCGCGGGATCACGATCATGGCGAAGAACACTTCGGTCCGCTATCGGGGGGTCAAGATCAACATCGTGGACACCCCCGGTCACTCGGACTTCGGCGGGGAAGTGGAACGGGTGCTCAAGATGGTGGACGGAGTGATGCTCCTCGTCGATGCGTCGGAGGGGCCGCTCCCCCAAACGCGGTTCGTGCTGCGCAAGGCGCTCGAGCAGTCGCTCCCGGCGATCGTCGTTGTGAACAAGATCGACCGCCAGGACGCCCGTCCCACCGAGGTTGTGAACGAGATCTACGACCTCTTTATCGATCTCGACGCCAGCGAGCGTCAGATCGAGTTTCCGATCCTCTACGCGGTGAGCCGCGACGGCATCGCCAAGCGGTCGCTCACCGATTGCGGCACCGACTTGACTCCGCTCTTCGAGGAGATCGTTCGAAGCATCCCGCCGCCGCGCGCGCGGATGGAGGGAAAGCTCCAGCTCCTCGTGGCCAACCTCGACTACGACGATTACGTCGGACGGATCGCGATCGGGAGGGTTTTTTCCGGGAAGATTTCGGTGGGGGACCAGGTCTCCGTTTGCAAGCTGGACGGGACCGAGGTCAAGACGAGGATCACTCAGCTCTACACTTTCGAAGCGCTGAAGCGCGTGCCCGTCGAGAACGCGGCCGCCGGCGAGATCGTCGCGCTCGCGGGTATCGAAGGCATCTATATCGGCGAGACGGTTTCCTCCCTCGAGGACCCCGTGCGCCTGCCCCCGATCACCGTGGACGAGCCGACGATCTCGATGATCTTCTCCGTCAACAATTCTCCGTTCGCCGGACGAGACGGGCGCTATGTCACCTCCCGCCAGGTTCGGGAGCGCCTCTTCAAGGAGACGCTCGGGAACGTCTCGATCCGCGTCGAGGACGCCGAGTCGGCGGACGGCTGCAAGGTTTCCGGACGCGGAGAGCTGCAGCTCGCCATCCTGATCGAGATGATGCGGCGCGAAGGCTTCGAGCTTCAGGTCTCGAAGCCCGAGGTCATCACCCGGGAGGTCGACGGCAGGCGCTTGGAGCCGATCGAGCTGGTCGTGATCGACGCGCCGGAGATGTTCATCGGCGTGATCACGGAGGCGCTTGGTCGGCGAAAGGGACAGATGACCAAGATGGTCAACCACGGCCGCGGCGGGGGCCAGCACCGCGTCCGCATGGAGTTCGAGGTGCCGACGCGCGGCTTGATCGGGTTCCGCTCGGAGTTTCTCACCGATACGAAGGGGACAGGGCTCTTGAACACGATGTTTTTGCGCTGGGATGCGTGGCAGGGCGCCATCGTGAACCGCCTGACGGGAGCCCTCGTGTCCGACCGGGTCGGCCAGGCGACCCCCTACGCCCTCTACAACCTGCAAGAGAGGGGTGAGCTATTCATCCGCCCCGGCACGGGCGTCTACGAGGGAATGATCGTCGGCGAGAACGCGCGGGACGCCGATATGGACGTCAACGTGACCCGCGAAAAGAAGCTGACGAACATGCGCGCATCCGGCTCGGACGAAGCAGTGCGGCTCATCCCCTTCCGCGAGCTGTCGCTCGAGCAGGCGCTCGAGTTCATCAACCAGGACGAGCTGGTCGAGGTGACCCCGGCCGCGATCCGCCTCCGGAAGCGGATCCTCGCCGCGAACGTGAGGCCGAAGCGGAAGGAAGCGTAGTCGCAGCATCCACTCTCGTAGGGAGGTGACCATGAAGCGTCTTTCCGGATTTGCGCTCGTGCTCGCGTTATCGGCGGGCTGCGCGGCGGTGCCGCCGCAGCACGTCGGCGTTCTGGACACGTTCGGCAAGGTGCACGACCAGACCTGGGGCCCCGGGCTCCACGCGTGGGCTCCCTGGCTCGGAGTCCATCGCATCAACTGCCGCACGCTCCAGGCCGAAGAGCAGACGATCACTCCCACCGGAGAAGGGCTCCTCGTGGGGCTCGACGTCAGCTTGGTGTATCACGCGAATCCGGACAAGGGGGCGGAGATCTATTCGCGGTACGGCGGGCTCGCGGGCATCGAGGCGAACGTCCTGCAGCCTGAGTTCCGATCCACGATTCGCGACGTCACCGCGGGCTTCAACGCGGTCGATCTCTACTCGGGTCGGCGTCAGGAAGTGAGCGCGACCATGCTCAGCGAGCTGCGAAAGCGGCTGGAAGGGCGCGGGATCACGGTCGAGGCGGTTCTTCTCCGCAACGTCAAGATGCCGAAGCAGGTCTCCGACGCGGTCGAAGCGAAGCTTGCCGCGGACCAGAAGGCGCAGCAGATGGAGTTCGTGCTCCGCAAGGAGAAGAGTGAGGCCGAGCGGAAGCGGATCGAGGCGGGCGGCATCGCCGATTTCCAGCGGATCGTGACCGCGGGGATCACCCCCGGGCTCCTCACCTGGAAGGGAATCGAGGCGACCGAGAAGCTCGCGGAGTCCGCCAATTCGAAGTTCATCGTGGTCGGAGGCAAAAACGGGCTGCCGCTGATCCTGAATCCCTAGATCCCCGGCGTGCCGCCGTTTCGCGGCTTCACGAGCATCGCGCGGCGCCCGCGACGGCGTGGTCCGCGATGGGCCTGGATTGCCCCGCGGTCACCGGACCGATGGGCTGACGGCCTCCTTCAAGTAGCCACGGCTATGGATGCCGGTTCTTCCGCCTTCGCGCGTCGACCGAGTACGGCCCGCCCCCATGCGCCGCGAGGAATAGGAAAACGAAGCAGTACAGGACCGCGAGCTCACCGTGATTCAGGATGGGCCAGAACCCGTGCGGGGCATGGGCCATGAAATAGGCGACCGCCATCTCCCCCGAGAGGAGGAACGCGACCGGTCGTGTCAGAATCCCCAGCGCGATGAGGGCGCCCCCGACCAGTTCCAGGATCCCCGCGAACCAGGGCAGCTCCGGAAACTTGAACGACATCTTGGGAGCGCCCGGTTCGGCGAACCAGCCCAGGATTTTCTGCGCCCCATGGCAAAAGAAGAGAAATCCAACGACGATCCGAAGCAGCGTGAGCGCCCAGTCGCTGAACTTCCCCCGCGCGTGTTCATCCATCGCCACCCTCCTTTTGAGAACGGACCTCTTCCGCGACCCTCATCCCGCACAACGTCACCGGCGCTCCCGCGTGGCCGTGATCAGCGCCTCCATGTGGTCCAGATAGCGTAGAAGGGAGCGCCGCCCGAGCTCCGTGATTCGAAACTCGGTCCTGGGGAGCCGGCCTTCGAAGGATTTGGCGCACACGATGTACCTCGCCCCTTCGAGCTTCCGCGCGTGCACGCTCAGGTTCCCGTCCGTGGTTCGCATGAGGCGCTTGAGCTCCTTGAACGTCAACGAGTCGTTCACGGCCAGGGCGCTCAGGATCCCAAGGCGCAGCCGCTCGTGGATGAGCCGGTTGAGCTCCGGCGGGCCGACCGAGGGTGCGCGTTGGCGTGGGACGCGCGCGGCGGGCCGCTTGAGCGCGGCGCGGCGGACGCGTCTTCGCGGAGTCCGCTCGAGCTCAGCCACCGTACCGCCTCGCGATCGCGATGCCGAAGGCGATGTGGAGGCCGCCGAATCCGGCCGCCATGAGCGGGTCGCCCCAGGTCGCGGGGCCGTAGAGCGCACACGCGCCGAGCAGCATGAAGCAGAGTCCCATGACCGGAACAACGGCCACCGAGAAAAGCCCGCCGGTAACGATTCCGGCGCCGTAGAGAATGAGCCACAATCCCGGGATCCGGTCGGACGCTCCCGAGCGAAGCAGGGGAGGGGTCAGGAGGGCGCCCACCAGAATCGGGAGCCCGAAGCTCAGAGCGAATTTGCGGCTCGCGCCCGTGAAGAGCGGCAGCTCGGCCTTGCGCGCCTTCTTCGCGATCGCCCAGGCCGAGACGAGGAGCGCGGCGAGCGCCTCGGCGACCCACACCAGAACCCAGCGTTCGCGGGAACCCTGGCCCGCCGCGATCCAGGCGGCGGCGAACGCCGTGACCCCCACCGCGGCCTGTCCCGTGCCGGAGACCGCCGTGAAGGTGCCGGCGCGCTCGATCGCGCCGCGGATGAAGGAGAGATTGTCCATGGCGCGGAGATGGATCGGGACCGGATCGGCGTGCGGCTTCGGAGGATGGGGCTCGTTCACCCCGCAATGCTAGGAACCGGTGCTTGGAACGTCAAGCGGGGCTTTGCAGCTTAAAGTGAAAGGGGGAGCCCCCCGCGCCACGTCCGGGGGGGGATCATTCATCGTCATCCTCGTCCGATTCGGCCTTCTCGTGCTCCTCTCCCTTGTCTTCGTCCTCCGAGGTACAGCGGGAGCGGGCCTCGTTCGGCCGGCGGAGGAAGATCGTGCCCTGGAAGGACTCGAGCTCGAGCTTGGCCCTGCCCGAGCCGAGCGTCGTCTGAAATCGCCTGGACTTGATCTTCTTCAGCGTCACGGGGAAGCTCGAGTCGATTCCGCCGCTGAAGGTCGAGAGGGACAGCGTGGCGTTGGACCGCTCGGGCATGGCGACGTCGATGCAGCCGTTGTGCGTGGCAAAACGGTAAAAGCCCGCGTCGGAAATCGCGCCCTCGAACGTGACCGGCCCGTTGACCGTGGACGCCTCCACCGAATCGGATTGGGCGCCTTCGATGACGATTCCACCGTTCACCGATTCCGCGAAGATCGGGCCCACGATGTTCTCGAGGTGGACGCCCTGATTCACCGAGCTGGCCTCGATGCGTCCTCGAATTCCCTGCACTCGGATCAAACCCTGAATCGAGCTGAGCGAGGCAAACCCGGAGCAACCCCTGAGCGTGACGTCTCCCTGCACGGTCTCGACGCGCACCTCGCCGCGCGAGTCTTCGACGTCGACATCGGTGTTCACCCCGGAAAGCTCGAGCTTCATCCAGCGGGGCGCCGTAATGCGGTAGCGCACGGAACCCGGCACCCATCGGCGCGATTTCACCTTGAGTCGCAGAGCGGAGCCGGTTTTCTCGATCAAGATCTGATCCCTCAGAGAATGGTCCGCGGCGATCTTGATCGCCTCCCGGTCCCAGGTCTTCACGGTAATCGCGCCGCCGAAATTCTCGATCTCGAGCGTGATCCCGGGCCGCACGACGATGGTCGTGTCGGGTTGCGGGACGACGACCCCCTTTGCGGAGACGCCGGTCTCGGAATCCCAGCGCTCGGCTGCAAAGGCCGCGGGCCGCGGGATCAAGGAGACGGCAGCCAAGAGGACCGCCGCGAGCGCCGCGCGCATCACCGGGATCCCTCCGAAGTGGATGAGCTCGCCAGCATCGTGGCGCGCTGCAGAAGCTCGACCTTCCGCCGCATCGTGTCGGCGAGGTGCTCCTTGACATAGGTGTTCGCGGGATCCGCGGCGAGGGCGCGCTTCGCCTGGTCGATCGCCAGATCGATGATGGCCAGGTTGGATTCCAAGGTGCGGATTGTGGCGGGGTCGAGTCGATCCCGCTCGCGCGCGAGCGCTTTGCGAAGCTCCGCGATCGCTTCCTCGTGGGGCGACTCCAAGGAGCCCTTCGGGGACACCGCCCCGAGGGAGGCGGGCTCGGCCCGTGCGGGCGGGGAGGTCCCCCGCTCCGGCGCCGACATGGTCCCCGACTCGGGCGCTCCGCTCAGCGAAGGGACGGGAGCCGTGGCCGGCCGTTTGGGGTTTTTCAAGAGCCCGAACACGGCGCCCCCGGAGACCAGGGCCACCGCGAGGCATGCCGCGACCAGCTGGGGGATCGAGAATGAGAACCGCCGCCCGCGTGCGAAATACGGTTCCGCGGCGTGCTCGGGCTCGATCCGGCTTCCCGGGAAGGGAACCGTGCGCCGGGCCAGGATGCCCGCCTCGATGCGGGCCCAGAGACTTGGAGGCGGAGCCGCGTCTTTCAGATCGCGCGCGCGGGCGCGGACCTGCCGGAGGCCGGCGAGGATCGAGGCGCACTCGGGGCAGATTCCCAGATGCTCCTCGAGCCTCTCGCGTTCCTCTCGGTCGAGCTCCTCGTCCAAGTACTCGGACAACCGATGGGTCCAGGGGTCTTGCATCACGTCGCTCCGATCATCGCGTGAGGTGCCGGCGGAGGATCATTCGCGCCCGGTGGAGCTGGGCCTTGGATGTGCCGGACGAGATCCCCAGCATGCCCGCGATTTCCCCGTGCTGGTAGCCCTCCACGTCGTACAGCACGAAAACAACTCTCGCCCCCTCGGGAAGGACCTCGATCGCGCGCTCGAAATCCATTTTCAGATCCGCGCTCCCCGCCTTGGCGGGGAGGGAATCCAGGGTTCCATCATCTTCGCGGAGGCGCCCCTTCTCCGTCCGGAGGGCCGCCCGGCGCGCCAGGATGACGTTGACGGCGAGCCTGTGAAGCCACGTTCCGAATGCCGCTTCCCCCCGGAAGGTCCCGAGCTTCTCCCAGGCTCTCAGGAAAATGTCCTGGGTGATATCCGTGGCCGATTCGCTCGTCGTCATCCGACGTGCCAGATTGAAGATCCGGGCGGAGTGTCCGCCATAGAGGCGCGCGAAAGCCCGGACGTCCCCGCGGGCGGCAAGCACGGCGTCCTCCAGGTCCTTGCTTCTCGATAGCGTGCCTTCCGAGTCCTTGCTCGGTGTCATGACCCCGCCGCCGGAGTAGCTCATTCGCCCCCTTGGATAGAAATGGCCCGCTTGGGGTTGGAATCGCCCGAGGGGTCGCCCCCGCTTCCAACCATTCCTCCCGGAGGGCCATCTTACCGTTGCGTCGGGCCCGGGCGCACCCCCCCGCGGCGCCGGCGCTCGAGGCCAGGAAGCCTGCCCTGAGCCGGCATCTTGGCCACCGTCGCCTCAAGTCTCGAAGCGCCGTCCGCCCGCGGGGGATGAAACCGGGCACGCCGCCGGCGGCGTACAGTCCTCAGCCGGGCGGCGTATCATGCCTCCGGCCGGGCGCACCATCCGAGGAAAGGGATGCCGCGAATGCGCGTGATCTTCTTGATTCTCCTGTTCTCCGCGCTGCCCGCCTTCGCTCAGACGTCGGATTCGACGCGCGCGTACCGGCACGAAAATGCTCCGGTGATCCGCGCGGCCGCGGCGTCCGAGCGCATCCGGGTGGACGGGAAGCTCGACGATCCCGCCTGGTCCAAGGCGACGCCCGCCGATCAGTTCACCCAGCGCGACCCCAACGAGGGGCAGCCGGTCTCCGAGCGGACCGAGGTGCGGATCCTGATCGGCGAGGACGCGCTTTTCGTGGGGGCCCGGCTCTACGATCGAGAGCCGTCGAAGATCCGCCGCCGTCTCGTCCGGCGGGACGAGGATTTGGCGTCCGACTACTTCGCGTTGATGCTCGATTCCTACCACGACCACCTGACCACCTATCGATTCCGTGTGAATCCCGCGGGCTCCTACGACGACTCGTACATCGACTCCCGCGGAAGCGCGGACTTTTCCTGGGACCCGGTATGGAACGTCCATACGGCTGTCGACTCCCTCGGCTGGACCGCGGAGATGGAGATCCCGCTGTCCCAGCTGCGTTATAACCCCGCGGCGGACGCGGTGTGGGGAATCCAGATGAGGCGCTGGATCGACCGGAAGCAAGAATTGGCCGAATTCGCGTTCACGCCGAAGAAGCAGCAGAGCGACGCGAGCCGGTACGGGCACCTCACGGGGCTCGGGGAGCTTTCCACTCCGCGGCACGTGGAGATCCTCCCGTACAGCCTCGCGAAGGCCGACTATCACGCCGTCGCGCAGGGGGACCCGTTCCAGGACGGCACCGAGAAGGCCGGGTCGCTGGGGGCCGACGTGAAATACGGTCTCACGAGCAATCTCACCCTCGACGGGACGGTGAACCCCGATTTCGGGCAGGTCGAGGTGGACCCGGCCGTCGTGAACCTCACCGCCGTGGAGACGTTTTTCCCGGAGCGGCGACCCTTCTTCATCGAAGGGGCCGACCTCTTTCGGTTCGGTCAGAGCCGAAGCCAGAACAGCTTCAACACGACGATACCGTTCCACGCCCGGCGGATCGGAAGGGCTCCCCAGCGGACCCTGAGCGGCGGGGGCTATCACTTCGTGGACAGCCCGTCCGTGACGACCATCGACGCGGCGCTCAAGCTCACGGGAAAGACCGGAAGCGGGTGGTCCGTGGGGGTGCTCGACGCCGTGACCTCCCGGGAGCGGGCACGCTATCTCGATGACGCCGGGCTCATGCACCGGGATCCGGTCGAGCCTCTGACGAACTACTTCGTGGGAAGGCTCCGGCGTGAGTCCGGAGGCGGCAACACGTCGGTCGGCGTCCTCGGCACGGCCGTCGCGCGCGACGGATCGGATTCGACGCTCGCTTCCATGCTCCGCTCGCGCGCCTACGCCGGCGGGATCGATTTCAACCGGTACTGGGCCAACAGGAACTGGTCGCTGGACGGATACCTCCTCGGCAGCTACATCCGAGGCACGGCCGCCGCGATCGACCGAGCCCAGCGGTCGAGCGTCCGCTACTTTCAGCGTCCGGACGCCGATCATCTGCGCTACGACCCGACCCGCACCTCCCTGACCGGCGCCGCGAGCCAGCTCTCGCTCAACAAGATCGGCGGCGAGCACTGGATTGGAACCGTCACGTATCAGGATTGGAGCCCGGGGTTCGAGATCAACGACGTGGGATATTCGAATGCGGCGGATGCCCGCGGCTTCTCGTGGCTGGCGCTCTACAAGCAGAACAAGCCGGGCAGGATCTTCCACAACTGGGATGCGTTCGCGTTCACGAACCATTCGTTCAACCACGCGTGGGATCTGACGTACCAGGGCTACGAGGCGGACGCCGAGGGCACGTTCCGAAATTACTGGTACGGGGACACGCGGGTCTCGTGGTACCCGGGCGGCTACGACGACCGTCTCACGCGCGGTGGGCCGATGTCGCGCGTCCCACCCGGCGGGCGCGCGCGGTTCACGGTCGACTCCGATTCCCGGAAGAGCTACCTCGCGGGCTTCCAGGGAAACTGGACGTGGGACGACGCGGGCGGACGCTCTGCCCAGTACAACCCGTCCCTGACCCTCCATCCTTCCACCTCGGCGCTGCTGCGTTTCGAGCCCACGATCCGTTTCTCGCGGGACATGGCGCAATACGTGACCACCACGCCCGACCCCACGGCGGCGGCCACCCACGGCGCCCGGTACGTGTTCGCGACCCTGGACCAGACCTCGATCTCGCTGGACACGCGGCTCAACTGGACCTTCTCCCCGAAGCTGAGCCTGCAGCTCTATCTGCAGCCGTTCGTCGTGTCGGGGCTCTACAAGGATCTCAAAGAGCTGGCGACGCCGCGGAAATACGATTTCAGCGTGTACGGCAGGAACGCCGGCACGATCCAGCGCGATTCCACGGGCGCCTATCAGATCGACCCGGACGGTCCCGGGCCCGCGTCCGGCTTCACCGTCCCCGACCCGAACTTCAACTTCCGCTCGCTCCTCGGCAACGCCGTGCTCCGCTGGGAGTACCGGCCCGGCTCCGCGGTCTTCCTCGTCTGGCAGCAGAGCCGGAACGAGGAGCAGCCGTTCGGAGACTTCGATTTCTCCCGCGACTTCCGGGCCCTCTTCGAGAGCGGCCCTGAGAACATCATCGCCCTCAAGGCGACCTACTGGCTGGGCATCTGAATCTGCTATCCTGACCGCTTCGACTCCACTCGCACCACCCAACCCAATCCGGAGATGCGGTCATGGCAGAAGTGGTGAAGTCCCTTCTCAGGCCCGCGGAAGGCTTTCGCTCCCGCGAGGCCGCCAGCTTCTACGCTCAGCTCGAGGATCAGGCCCGCATTCTCCACGAAACCGTTCAGGGGATCACGCCCCAGGAGCTGGAGTGGCAGCCCGAGCGCGGCATGAACACCATCGGGATGCTCCTCACGCACAACGCCATCGTGGACGTCTTCTGGACCCAGCTCGCGATTCTCGGAATCACGCAGACCGACAGCCTGCCCGCCCTCGGGATCTCGATGGACGACGATGGGATGCCGATCCCTCCGGACGCGGAGGGGCCGCCCAACCTCAAGGGCAAGCCGCTCGCCTTCTACGAGGATCTGCTCTCCAGGGGACGCGCCTTCGTCCGGGAGGCGTGGGCCAAGGTTTCGGACGCGGACATGAACAAGGAGATCACGCGGGAGCGTCCCGACGGGAGCCAGCGGCTTTTGAGCATCCGCTGGGCCATGTACCACGTGCTCGAGCATTACGCGGGGCACCGCGGACAGGTTCAGCTCCTTCGCCACATGTATCGGGCGACGGTCGGTGCTCCCTCGAAGTAGAACGCGCGATGGATCGAAACGAGCGCGGCACCGGCGGCGGTCGCGGGGTCGTCCGCTACGAGGTCTACACCTGGGTTCCCGAGGACATGCTTGCGGAGTGGAACGACTGGCATAACCGGGTCCACATCCCGCACGTGCTCGCCGCCCCTCAGATGAAGAGCGTGCGGAAGTTTCGCGTGCAAGAGAGCACGGGAGATCTGAGATTCCGCCCCCAGTACGTCACCGTATACGAGCTCGCGAGCACCGCGGACTTCGAGGCCTACCGGACGGGTCCCGGCATCGCGCTCAAACGCGAGTACGATGAGCGGTACGGCAGCGGGGGGAAGATCGCCCGCATGGTCTACGTCGAGACGCCGCTCGAGCAGGTCCGCCCCGCGCGCATCCCCGAGGACCTTGTGCTCGTGCGCTCGCTCTTCGAGGAATACGCCGGCTCGCTCGGGTTCGATCTCTCGTTCCAGGATTTCAAGAGGGAGCTGGCGGGGCTTCCCGGCGAGTATGCTCCACCGGGCGGCGCGATCCTCCTCGCGTGCGAAGGGGACCTGGTCCTGGGGTGTGTCGCGCTGCGGCCGATGGGAAAGGGCGTGTGCGAGATGAAGCGGCTCTTTGTGCGACCCGGATTCCGCGGCCGCGCCGTGGGGCGCGGGCTCGCGCAGGCCGTGATCATGGAAGCCGCCGCGAAAGGATACCGGAAGATGCGGCTCGACACCGTTCCCGCCATGATCGAGGCGATCGCGCTCTACCGCTCGCTGGGGTTTCGGCCGATCGAGCCGTACCGGGCCAATCCGATCGCCGGCGCGTTGTTCTTCGAGAAGGATCTCGGCCCGTGAGCCAGCGCAGGATCAACCCGCGCCGGGTGCTCAGCCTCATCGCGTGGCAGACCTTCCTCGCGGTGCCGTTCGGCGTGTTCTTCAACCTGCTCTACGGGGAGGGACTCAAGACCCTCCTCCCCTTCATCCTCGTCTCGCTCCTCTTCGCGTACGTGATCGGTCTGGCGGTGATGGTGAACAGGATGTGGATCCTTCCCGCAATCCTGCGAACGGTTCGCCCGCAGGGGACCTCCGCGCTGGTGATCGAGATCGGCAGTTTCGCGGTGGCGAGCATGCTGGGGGCCATCCTCTCCGGCCTGCTCCTGAACGCGACCGTGGCCCACGGCCAGTTTACCTCCGCCCACGGTGTCGCGAGTTTCCTGGCGTTCACGGTTCTCTTCTCCGCCCTCTTTCTTGGATGGATCTATGCGGTTCGTTTCCAGCGCCGCTACACCGAGCGCATCCGCGCCGAGGCGGAGGCGAAGGCGAAGGAAGAACAGGAGCTCCGGATCGCCGGTGAGATCCAGCGCGGGCTCCAGCCCGGCCGCCCGCACGCGACCCGCTCCTTCGCCGCGGCCGGAGCGGCGATCGCGTGCCGGACGATCGGCGGCGATTTCTTCGACTACTTCGACCTCCCGGGGGGACGCCTGGGATTCGCGCTGGGGGACGTGGCGGGCAAGGGCCCGCCGGCGGCGCTCCTCGCCGCCATGGTGCAGGGGATCTTCACCTCGCACGTCGACGACGGGCACGGCCCCGCCGGAACCATCGAACGCGTGAACCGGGTCCTGTCGCAGCGCATCGTCGAGGGAAGGTTCGCGACGATTTTCTATGCCGTGCTTTCTCCGGACGGGCGGCTGGTGTCGTGCAATGCCGGCAACAACCCGCCGTTCCTCGTCGGACGGGATGGGTCCATCCGCCGCCTCGAGCGGGGAGGTCTCCCGATCGGTCCGTTCGCGGACACCACCTTCGAAGAAGAGGAAACGCCGCTTCGTCCGGGGGACACGCTGGTTCTCTACAGCGACGGCGTGAGCGACGCGGCCGATCCCAGCGACGAACCGTTCGGTGAGGAGCGCCTGCTCCGGTGTCTCGGTGCCGCGTGCGGGATGGAGCCCGAGAAATTGATCGAGCACGTGCTCGGGGAGGTCCGCGCGTTCGCGGCCGACCGGCCCCAGTTCGACGACATCACGCTGCTCGTCGTCCGCTACGCCGGGGAGTAGTCGGGTCGACGTTCACCCGGCGGGCCCGCTGGATCCACGGGCGGGACCGGACCACGCCCTATCCCAGCCTCTTCTGGAATCGCTGGACGCTGAACCCGAAAAAGACGACCGCCAGCAGGAGAAGCATCAGCGTCTGCGGAAGGACGTCGAGAAGATCCGCCCCCTTGAGGACGACCCCGCGAAGGATCTGGAGGTAGTACGTGAGCGGGAAGAGGAGCCCGATCTCCCGCGCCACGTACGGCATCCCTTCCCTTGGGAACATGAACCCCGATAGCAGCACGTTCGGGAGAAAGAAGAAGTAGGAGGCCTGCATCGACTGGGCCTGGGTCTTGGCCAAGGTGGATATGAAGAGCCCGAGGCCCAGGTTGGCCACGATGAAGAGAAACGTGACCGCGTAGACGACCAGCAGGCTGCCGCGGATCGGGACATGAAAGATGAAATGACCCAGCGTGAGCACGGCGGTGAGCTGCACGTATCCGACGAGCACATAGGGGGCGATCTTCCCGATCATGATCTCCCCGCGCGTGATCGGGGTCACGATGAGCTGCTCCAGCGTACCCTGCTCGCGCTCCCGCACCACCGACATCGATGTGATGATCATCATCGTGACCGAGAGGATCATTCCAATGATGCCGGGGACGATGAAGATGGAGCTCTTGAGCGCGGGGTTATAGAGCGGCCGAACCCGGACGTCCACCGGGGGCGCGTCGGTGTCCACCGGCATCCGGGAAAGCGACGTCAGGACGTCGATGTTCTTGCGCTGCCCGACGAGCTGCGCCGCCGCGATCGCGTTCTGAGATGTATTGGGGTCGGAGGCATCGACCAGGAGCTGCGCCGAGCTGGGGCGCGCGCGCTTGAGCCGCCGGGCGTAGTCCTCCGGGATCACGATCGCGGCACGCACCGTCCCGCGGTCGATGAGGCGGTTGGCTTCGGTGTAGGACTCCACATGGCGCGTCACGACGAAGTTGTCGGTGGCCGCAAGCTTCTGGATGAGCTCCCGGCTCTCCTGCGTACGGCTTTCGTCATAGACCGCCATGGGGAGGTGGCGCACATCCATGCGGATCGCGTAGCCGAAGACCAGGAGCTGGATGATCGGGATCCCGAGCATCATCCCGAGCGTCGCCCGGTCACGGCGCATTTGGATGAACTCCTTCCAGATGATCGAGCGCAGGCGGTGGCGCGTCACGACTCCTCCCGCTCCTGGATCGCGACGAAAATGTCCTCGAGGCTCTGGCCGACGCCGAAGGTGGTTTTCACTTCCGCCGGCGTACCGAGGGCCTTGAGCTTGCCGCGTGAGAGAAACGCCAGCCGGTCGAACTTCTCGGCCTCGTCCATGTAGTGCGTGGTCACGATCATCGTGGTGCCGGAATCGGCGAAGGTGCGGATGATCCTCCAGAAGAGCCGCCGCGCGGCCGGATCGACTCCGGCCGTCGGCTCATCGAGGAACACGACGGGGGGCCGGTGGAGAAGGGCGCAGGCGAGCGCGAGCCTCTGCTTGATCCCTCCGGAGAGGGTCCCCGCGAGCTGATCCGGGCTGCCGACGATGTGCATTGCGTGAATCGCCCATTCGACCCGTTCTCGCCATTCGCGCTCGAGGCCGTACACGCCGGCGTAGAAGCGGAGGTTCTCCACGAGCGTGAGGTCGCGATAGAGGCCGAAGGACTGCGACATGTAGCCGATTCGGGACTTCACCTGGTCGGGATCTTCCAGGACATCGATCCCGGCGACGCGCGCGGTCCCCGAGGTGGGCTGCAGGAGCCCGCAGAGAATCCGGATCGTGGTGGTCTTTCCCGAGCCGTTCGGCCCCAGGATCCCGAAGATTTCGCCCGGTTGGATCCGGAAAGAGACATCCTCGACGGCCGTGATCTTCCCGAAGCGCCGGGTGATCGCGCGGACCTCCACGACGGGCGAGGCGCCGGGCCCCCCGCGCTCAACGGCCTGCGAGGATTCGCGCATCGGCAGGAAGTCCGGGCTTCAGGATGCCGCCGCCTGGATCGAGCGCCACCTTGACCCCGAATACGATGTTCGCACGCTCCTCCTCCGTGAGCGCCGCGCGCGGGGTGAACTCGGCGCGGGTCGCGATCTCGACGACCCGTCCGGTGAACGCCCGGCGCTCGCCCAGGACGCGCACTTCGACCCTGTCGCCGAGACGCACCTTGGTAAGCTGCGGCGCCGGAACGTAGACGCGCAGCCATAGCTTCGCCGGGTCCCCGAGCGTGAGAATCGGGATTCCCGGTCCGATCACCTCGCCTTCCTCGACGTTCTTCAAGAGGACCACGCCCGCGATGGGCGCCGTGAGCACAAGCTCGTGCGCCCTGCTCCGGGCCGACGCGAGTCCGGCGCTCGCGGCCTCGGCCGCATGCCTCGCGGCCGCCACGACCTGCCTGCGGTATCCCGCCTCGAGGAGCCTGGATCGCTCCGCCGCGGCGTCGCGCCGGGCCGCGGCCTGGTCGCGCTGCGCCTGCGCGCGATCCAGATCGGACTGCGCGATAAGCTGCTTCACGAAGAGCGCCCGCACGCGGTTGAGATCGTTCTCCGCGAGCTTCAGGGCCGCCTCTGCGGTGTCGAGATCCGCCCTGGCCGCCCTCCGCTCCTCGGGCCTCGGCCCCAGCTCCTGGTCCCGCGCGAGCGCTCGGGCGCGCTCCGCCTCGGCCTCCTGCTCGCGCACGCCGGCGGTCACTTCACCTTGTGCGAGCACGGCAAGCGTGTCGCCGGCGCGCACCGAGTCCCCCTCCTCGACCGTGACGAGCGACACACGCCCGCCCACGAGGGAAGCGATGTCCACTTCATCGAGCTCGATCGTTCCGCTCCCCCGGATCCCCCGGTCCGGGTTCGAGCATCCGGCGAGAGCCGCGGCGAGGATCAGCGCTCCGCCCAGCGAAGAGAAGGCAATCGATGCGCTCCGGCTCGCTCCGCCGGGCGGCCGGGCCCTCATGGGCTCGTCACCGGGCGAAGGGCCTCCTGGTAGAGTGATAGATCGCGCGGGCTGAAGCAGACGAAGCGGACCACCTCGATGGAGGACGGCCCGTGGAGCCGTTCGCGAACCGCGCGCACAGCGATCCGCGAGGCCTCCTCGATGGGGTAGCCGTACGCGCCGGTGCTGATCGAGGGGAACGCGATGGAGCGGAGTCCGCGCCCGCTCGCCAGATCGAGGCTCGACTCGTAGCAGCGGCGCAGCAACTCGGGTTCGCCCGCGCGACCTCCGCGCCAGACCGGCCCCACCGTGTGGATGACGTATCGCGCGGGCAGACGGTACCCTCTCGTGAGGCGTGCCTCCCCAGTGGGACAGCCGCCCAGCGCCGCGCACTCCTCGAGGAGCTCGGGGCCCGCCGCCCGGTGGATCGCTCCGTCGACGCCTCCGCCGCCCAAGAGTGAGGAATTCGCCGCGTTCACGATGGCGTCGACGCGCATCGTGGTGATGTCCCCTTGGACCGCTTCCAGCGTCGCCATCGCTGGTACTATATCAGGCGTGTCCAGGCGGCGCATGTCCCAGCCGGGGAACGAATGAGTCCAGAGCACGATCCGGCCAGGCGCGGCGGCGGGATGACCGGGCGCCGCGTCGCGCTCTCCCTCGCCGTCGCGGGGCAGGGAATCATCAACCTTTTCTCGGCGCTCCTCTCCCACCCGCCGAGCCGTCTTGTGGCGCTTCGACGCATCGTTCCCACCCAAGTGCTCGACACGAGCCGCACCTTTACCCTCCTCGCGGGAGCGCTCCTCCTCGTGACCGCGTGGGGTTTGCGAAGAGGGAAACGGCGCGCCTTCGTGGCCGCCCTCTTCCTCTGCGCCGTCTCGGTGCCGGTGAATATGCTCAAAGCATTCGACTTCGAGGAGGCGACCGCGGCCACCCTCCTCATGTTCGTCCTGGGCGTGAGCGCGGACGCGTTCCGTGTGAAAAGCCGGGAGCCCTCGCTTCGCGCGCTCAGGTCGCGCGCGCTCTGGGCGGCGCTCGGCCTCGGCGTCTACGCGATCGCCGGCTGCTGGTTCCTCGAGGCCCGGTACGGTGGCGGCGCGTCGCTCGCGCGCGCGGTCGGGGAATCGGCGTACCGGCTCTTCGGCGTCGGTCACGAGACGCTCGCTCTTCCGTATCATCTTGGAGCGCACGCGCGGAACGTGGTCCGGTGGTTTCTCGATTCGCTGAGCATCCTCGCGCTCACCCTCGTGGTCGGGGTGGGCATCGGGGCGCTCAAGCCGGTCCGGCACGGGGGGCGGTATCGGCTCGAGTCCGCGCGCGTCGCGGCGTTGCTCGAGAGGCACGGCGACTCATCGGTCGCCGCGTTCGCGCTGACGCCCGGCACCGACTACTTTTTCAGCCCGAATGGCCGTGCGGTGATCGCCTATCGCTTCGAGTCCGACACGTTGCTCGCGATCGGCGACCCCATCGGGCCGGAGGAGGAATTGAGACCCCTGCTCGAGGCTTTCTCGGAGCATTGCGCCGAGCGGGACTGGAGCTTCGCTTTTTTCCAAGCCCGCCCGGAGCGGCTCCCGGTCTACCGCTCCCTGGGCTGGCGCGCGCTCCACATCGGCGAGGACCCCATCCTCTGGACCGATCGTTTCACGCTCGAGGGACCGGCCATGGGGGACGTGCGGCGATCCACCCGCAAGCTCGAAGCCGCCGGCATGGAGGCGCGGCATTTCGTGCCCGGTTCCAATCCCTTCGACCCCTCCAAGCCCGAGGGCGTGCTCGCGGCCGAGCTGCGTCACGTCTCGAACGAATGGCTCTCCGCGCGACACGCGGAGGAGAGGGGATTCTGCATGGGCCGATTCGATCCGCACCGCCTGCCCCGGGAATGGCTCGCGGTCGCCTGGAATCAGGAACAAGGCCGGGCCGAGGGGTTCGTCACATGGGTTCCGATCTGGGCGCGCCGCGGCTGGGCGCTCGACCTGATGCGCCGCCGCCGGGAAGCGCCGGCCGGCACCATGGAATTCCTGATCGCCAAATCGGTCGAGAAGGCAAAATCCCGCGGCGATGCGCTGCTCTCGCTCTCCCTTTCCGCGCTCGCGAAGGTGGACAGCCCTGAGCAAGATTCCGGATCCGCGAGCCCGCCCGCCTCGGGGAGGCAGGAGAGGGCCCGCGCGTTCCTGATGCAGCATCTCGCGCGCTTCTACGACTTCGAGAACCTCTTCCGTTGGAAGGGGAAGTTCAATCCTACCTTCGAGGACCGGTATCTCGTCTACCCCGAGCCGCTCTCCCTGCCGCGCATCACGCTCGCCCTCGTCCGGGCCCAGACGACCGGCGGGATTCTCTCCTATCTCCGCCGGCCGCGCGGTCCGGGCGCGGAGCCTCAACCGGTGGCCGCATCATGAAATGGCTGGGATCCATGCACCCATCGCCGCCGAGACGCTCCCGGGAACTCGCCTCCAAACCGCGGGGTAACTACTTGCGGAACAGGTGCCTCGGAACCCCCGTGCACAAAGGAGCCGGAAGCTCAATGAAACGTGGATGGATCATCGCGGCCCTGGTCGCTTGGGCGGCGCTGGCCCTTGGGGGCGCTGCCGAGGCAAGCGTCGCGGCATCCCCCCCGGCGCCCCGCCGAGTTGCCGCCTCCCTCCGGCACTCGGCGGCGGGCGCATCGGCCACCGCCACGCGCGGCCTGAGGGCGCGTCATGGACGAAGGCATCACCGCGGACTTCGCCCGGCTGAGGGGCCTCGTCAGATCAGCGCTCGCCCCTCAGGTTCCACGGCAGGAGGCTCCTCCCCCCCGCTGCCGGCCCGCCGAAGCTCGGGCCAGCGCCACAACGCGGCTCTGAGTCCGCCGCCGCACCTTCCTCGGCCGCTCGCGCGAACCAAGGCGGGAAGCCCGGGGCTGGCCGCGGTGTCGCCTTCTTGCATCGCCGTTTTCACCGCGATGAGCCGGCTGGATTCCAATCCCGTGTCGCCGCCCATTTCGCAGGACGACCCGGTTGCCTCCGGCCGGGGCCCCCCGCGGGCCGGCCCCCAATGCGTCGCGCTTTCCCCCTCGCTAATCGCAGCCTCCGGCTTTTCGCGTACCCCGAATTCCATCGCATCACAACCCGATGAAAACCGATCCGGCCCCCTGAGCCCGTTCGAGGCTCCCCCTGCCTTCGCGCGGGCCGAACCGGTTCGCTCCGTTTTGTTTCGGGATCGGCTCGAGAGCCGTCCCCACGCCGACCGCCTGGAGGGCGCGGCGGCGTGCTTCGATTCGCCCTCTACAGGAGGTGTTTCATGTTCCGCTCTGCCAAGTTTCCCACGCTCTCCGCACTCGCGGTCGGGATGATCCTTCCGATCGCCGCGTATGCCGTTCAGGGGACGACCGCGCCCCCGTCGGCCACTCCGGCTACCAAGGCCGCGTTGCACCACACGGCGACGCCGGTCAAGGCGATGAACGCGAGCAAGGCGCACGCGACGCATGCCAAGCGTCCGGCGCCTGTCGACATCAACACGGCGAGCAAGGAAGAGCTGATGGCGCTCCCGGGCGTCACCGATGAGATCGCGCAAAAGATCCTCGACGCCCGTCCCTTCAAATCGAGGGCCGAGCTCCTGAGCAAGAAGATCCTCACGCGCGCCGAGTACTCGAAGCTGCGCGGCCGCGTGATCGCAAAGCAGGAGGCGAAGACGTCCGAGGCCAAGCCGATGGAATCCACGCCGGGATCCAAGGCTCCCGAGGCGACACCCGAAACGAAGTAGTAGATTCACGCTGGCCCGCGGAGGGAAGGAAGCCTACAGTCTCTCCGCGGGCTTCACCTTTTTGTTTCACCGTTCGGAGATCGCGTGCTCGGACTCATCGCGCGTTACACGGAATGGCTTCACACACGCTGGCCCGCCGGCACCGTGGAGAAGCTCCCCGACGCGCGCGAAGGAGGCGGCACGAGCCTCCCCGGCACGTACATTTCGGGCGACCTGACCGGAATTCCGCTCCTCAAGTTCGCGATCGATTCGGGCGTCCGGGTCGTGCGCTCGATCGCCTCGGATTCCGGGCTTCGGTCGGAGGGTTCCGGGGAAGAGGACACGCTCGACGTCGCCATCATAGGAGCGGGAGTGTCCGGCATGGCCGCGGCCGTGGAGGCGAAAAAACAGCCCCTCACGTTCCAGATCTTCGAAGCGACGGAGCCCCTTTCAACCCTCGTGAACTTCCCGAAGGCGAAGCCGATCTATACCTATCCACGCTCGATGAAACCCGCCGGAGATCTCCAGGTGACCGCCGACGTGAAGGAGAAGCTGATCGAGGAGCTGAAGTCTCAGACGGCGCGCGCGGGAATCACCCCCGCGGCCGCCCGAGCGGAGAGGGTGGAACGCCAGGGATCCAGGATCCTCGTCCATCTCGCCGGGGGCGGGACGCCTCGAGCGCGGCGCGCCCTGATCGCGATCGGGCGGAGCGGGAATTTCCGGAAGCTCGGCGTGCCGGGGGAGGGTCTCGACAAGGTCTTCAACCGGCTCCACGATCCCAAGGACTTCTCCGGGAAAGAGGCGCTCGTGGTCGGCGGTGGAGACTCGGCGCTCGAGACCGTGATTGCGCTCGTCCAGTGCGGGGCTCACGTGACGCTCTCCTACCGTAATCCCGAGCTGTCGCGCCCGAAGCCGGAATTGATCGAGAAGCTGGAGCGGCTCCGCCGCGACCCGAAGGCGAACGTCTCCATCGAGCGCCCCCATTCCGAGCGCGTGACCACCGCGGCGGGACCGTTCGTCATGGAGCGGCAGCCGGGAGGCTCGGTCGCGCTGAAGCTCGGCACGAAGGTGCGCGAGATCCGCGAGACCGAGGTGGTGCTCACGGGGCCGGGGGGCGCCGAGGAAACCATACGCAACGATGTGGTCTTCACCATGTTGGGGCGAGAGCCTCCCCTCGAGTTTTTCCGGCGGTCCGGGATCCGGATCGCGGGCGAGATGCGGCCTCGCCAGTGGATCGCGATGGGGCTCTTTCTGCTCTTCTGCGCATGGCTTTACAACTGGAAATCGGGCGGATCGATGTCCCAGCTTTTTGCGGAGCGACATTGGTTCCCCTTCAATCTGCCCGACCTCTTGAGCCGGCTCGGCCCAGGTCTCGCGGCCGCGGTCAGAACCCCCGGGACCCTCATCGGCACTCTGGCGATCAGCGCGTCGGGGCCTGCGTTCTGGTATACGCTGGTCTACTCAACCGTCGTCGTCCTCTTCGGGCTCAAGCGGATCCGCCGGAGGAGGACGCCCTACGTCACGGTGCAGACCTGCACGCTCATGTTCGTCCAAGTTGTTCCGCTCTTTCTGTTGCCCGAGATCATTCTTCCCCAGCTGAACTACCACGGCCTCCTGCCGCGCGGCATCGCGGACGCGCTCTTTCCGGCCGTGAGTTACGGGCACGGCCGTGAATTCTGGCGGGCGTACGGCCTCATCCTCGCGTGGCCGCTCAACGTGTACAACATCTTCACGCACGATCCGCTCTGGTGGTGGATCGCGATCGGGGCGCTTCAGACGCTCGTCCTCATCCCGGTCGGGATCTACTTTTTCGGGAAAGGGGTCTACTGCGGGTGGATCTGCTCCTGCGGGGCCCTTGCGGAGACCCTGGGGGACACGCACCGCCACAAGATGCCGCACGGACCCCTGTGGAATCGCATGAACATGATCGGGCAGGGGATCCTTGCGATCGCGGTCGCGCTCCTCGTGATTCGAATCGTCGGGTGGATGCTGCCGCCCGGGAACTGGGCCGATTCAGTGTTCGATCCGCTCCTCAAGACGCCCTACAAGTGGTGCGTCGATGTGTTTCTCGCCGGCGTGATCGGCTACGGGCTTTACTTCTGGTTTTCGGGGCGCGTGTGGTGCCGGTTTCTGTGCCCGCTGGCCGCGCTCATGCACATCTACGCACGCTTCAGCCGCTTTGCGATCGTGGCGGAGAAGAAGAAGTGCATCTCGTGCAATGTCTGCACCTCGGTCTGCCACCAGGGCATCGACATCATGAACTTCGCGAACAAGGGGATCCCGATGCAGGATCCGGAATGCGTCCGCTGCTCGGCGTGCGTCCAGAGCTGCCCGACGGGGGTGCTGCAGTTCGGCCAGGTGGATCGAAGGGGAGCCGCCATCAAGCTCGACCTTCTCCCGGCGTCCCCGGTCCTCATGCGGGAAGGGAAGGCGTGACGTGGGCGAAGGGCCGCCGGTCTCCTTCCGGGCGCTGGACACCGTTTGGATCCAGGTCACGGGGACGCTCTGCAACATCGCCTGCCGGCACTGTTTTGTGAGCGCCGGTCCGAGGAGCGCCTCGCTCCCCGTGATGTCGCGGGGGCAGGTCGAAGCCGCCCTCGAAGAGGCTGTCGAGCTGGGGGCGCGCGACGCGTACTACACCGGGGGCGAGCCTTTCCTGCATCCCGAAATCCGGGCCCTCGTGGACCTGGCGCTCGAGCGGATGCCGCTCACGGTGCTCACGAACGCGCTTCTGATCGACGAGGACACAGCGGGTTGGATCGGTGACCGGTTCGAGAGAAGTCGCTACTCGTTCGACATCCGGGTGAGCCTCGACGGGGCGACCGCGGAATTGAACGACCGCGTGCGCGGCCATGGCGTCTACGAGCGTGTCGTGGAGGCCCTGCGCCGCCTCGCGCGCGCCGGGGTCACGCCGGTGGTGACGGTCGTGGAGCATGAGGACTCCCTGAAGGCGGCCGCGGCGCGGGCGGAGTTCGCCGAGTTCCTGCGTGGTCTGGGGTTTCAGCGTCCTCGGATCAAATTCCTGCCGCTCCTTCGCATCGGACGAGAGGAACGACGCACGCGTGGATACCTGGAGCAAGAGCGGCTGGGCCCGGAGCCGGTCGCGCCCGAAATCGAAGAATCGCTGATCTGCTCGACAAGCCGCACCGTGACGGCGCGCGGCGTTTGGACCTGCCCGATCCTGGTCGAGGTTCCGGACGCGCGCCTGGGGGATTCCCTGCGGCAGGCCGGACGAGAGATCAACCTGAATTGGCGCGCCTGCCACACCTGCGTGGCGGAGGGGCTGCGCTGCGCGACCTAGGGGCTCCGTCCCGGGAGCTCGCGCGGTTCCCTCTGGTCCAAATCCCTGAGGGTCCGGATCATCGGTTCCCACACCTGTCCGAGCGCCAGCCTGGCGAGCTCCCCTTCGGGCGGCACGTCGCCTAGGAAGAAGGCGCGTCCCCCCGCCCGGAGGTCTGAGTCGTCGCCGTACCGGGATTCGGAGCCCGATCGCGCCTTCTCCTTGCGGGAGCGATCGAGCAGCTCGGTGAGCTTCCAGCCTCCGCAGCGATCTTCCCAGTCGGATTCGATCCGCTTCGCGCGATCGGGATCTGATTTCTTGATATCGGGCGGCACGAGGCAATAGTCGTCGCAATCGCCGGCCACGGGGCTCGACGTGAAGATCGCGTGCGCCGTCGCCTCCATCGTTCCGGAGTATCCGACGATCGCCGAGCCGTCCCCGACGTCGAGCACCTGGTACTCGTATCCAACCGAAAGGTCCCGGTCACGCGTCACGACCTCGATCAGCTGCTCGACGTAGCGTTCGCGGGTCGCTCCTTTCTCGTCCTTGTCCTCCGTTTTGTGGAAGATGGTCTGGAGGAAGTTGCCGGTGTTGGTTCTCGTCCGAAGGCCGTAGAAGCGGCCGACGATGACCCGGTCGGCGCCGAGTTCACGCCCGAGCCGCGCGGCTTCTCTACGGTTGATGCGCTCGAGGAGGGACACGGGAACCGCGTCGTAGACGCGCTCCCGCGGCAGGAGGTCGGTGAATCGGAATTCCGGCGCGCTGGTCCGCCGCTCGAGCACCGTGTAGGCGCGGTCGGCGAAGCCCTTGGACAGGGCGGCCACGTCCGTCTCGTTTGCGAAGGGGAGGAGAGCGATCCGAGGAAGCGCCTCGTCGTAGGCCTGCTCGATCCGGCGCCCCACGTCCCGGTAGCGGGGCTCGAAGGCTTGGGCCAGCTGGAGCTCGTCGTAGGCCCGCTTCGGGTAGCCCTCCCCGAGATCCTCGAGCCCTTGGCGGTACTCGATCCCGGCGGCGCCGTGGCGAATCGCGTCCTCATCCCGGTCGAAGGAAGAGTCGGGGGCGAGAAAGACCCGATAGCCGATGACCTCGCGGCGGAACGTGTCGAGGGCAAGGGAACGTTTCGCGGCCGCGACCGTGTCCCGTGCGGCGATCCCCCGGATCTCCGCCTTGCGCTCTTCCATGATCTTGGCCGCCGCCTGCGCCATCGCATTCCGCGCCCGCCGGTTCTCGGGATCCTTCCGCAGGGCGCGCGCCGCTTTCTGGTACGCCTTCTCCACCTCTCCCTGGCTGTAGGCCTTCTCGCTCTGCTGCGCCAGCTTGTTCGGCCCCGCGCAAGAGAGCACGACCGAGGCGGCGACCATGGGCCCCACGAAAAGACGTAACCTCGAGAACGTGCGTTCGTTCATGATTCCCCCCGTGTTCGCCAGGTATCGGCCGCCCGGCACCTATGTATAGATTCAACCGGAGTCATGACCGTGGAATGGCAGGGATTTGGCAAATTATTGATATTGTTCGGCGTGGCGCTGGCAATCCTGGGGGTGTTTCTTGCCTGGGGACCTAAGATCCCGTGGATCGGGCGCTTGCCCGGGGATCTGAGCTTCGGGGGCGAGCACTGGCGCGTGTACATCCCGCTCGGAACCTCGCTCCTCCTGAGCCTTCTTCTGACCGGCCTGTTCTGGTTGTTCAAACGTAACTAGTTCGTGGTAGGTTCCGCGGCATAGTCACCTGGGCCCGGGCCATCCGTGCCCGGCACGGTGGCACCCTACCATGGAGGTGAAACGTGGCCAAGATGAACACCGGTCGCGTCATCCAAGGTGGACTCCTCGCCGGTCTCGTCATCAATGTGATCTGCATGGTGAACAACGGGGTGATCCTGTCCGGTAAGCTCTTGCAGGCTCAGCAGCACGGCCATTTTCTCCAGCAGCCCCGTTTCGCCTTCATGCCCGCGTGGGTGCTCGTGATGTTCCTTGTCGGCATCGGGCTCGTGTGGCTCTACGCCGCGGTCAGACCGAGGCTTGGACCGGGACCCGGCACGGCGTTGGCCGTAGGGATCGTGGTCGGGCTCATCGCCGGCGTCCCCGACAACCTGGCCAACGCCGCATGGGGCTTGAGCGGGCGTTACCTGCCGTTCATGTGGGCGGTCGAGCGGGTCGTGAGCTACATGCTAGGGGCGCTGGTGGGCGCGTGGTGGTACCGGGAGCCGGCCGCGTAGACCGCGGGCGGGCCTACCTTCCGTCCCCGTCCAGGAGATTCCCCAGTCCGCCCAGAATCGAGCCTTCCTCACGACGCCGCCCGCCGGACTGCGGCGCGGCGGCGTAAATTCGGCTGGCAAGCCGGCTGAACGGCAGGGACTGCAGCCAGATTCGACCGGGGCCGCGGAGGGTCGCGAAGAACAGTCCTTCGCCTCCGAACAACGCGCTCTTCAGCCCGCCGACGAACTGGATGTCGTAAGCGACGCTGGGCTGGATCGCGACGAGGCAGCCGGTATCGACCCGCAGGGTCTCGCCCGCCCTAAGCTCCCGCTCGAGCAGCGTTCCGCCGGCATGGACGAAGGCCCAGCCGTCTCCCTGCAGGCGCTCCATGATGAAGCCCTCGCCGCCGAAGAGCCCGACGCCGAAGCGTTTTTGGAACGCGATCCCGATGCTCACGCCCTTGGCCGCGACCAGGAAGGATTCTTTCTGCGCGATCAGCTCGCCGCCCAGCTCCGCGAGATGCATGGCCTGGATCTTCCCAGGGTAGGGCGCGGCGAACGCCGCCTTGCGGGCCGACAACGCCTGATTCTGAAACACCGTCATGAACAACGACTCGCCCGTCAGGAGCCTCTTTCCCGCCCCGACCAGCTTGTCGATGAAATCTCCCTTGGCCTGCGACCCATCCCCGAAAATTGTGGTCATCTGGATCCCATCCTCGAGGTACATCATCGCCCCCGCTTCGGCCACCACCGCCTCGCCGGGGTCGAGAACGATCTCCACGAACTGGAGATCGTCGCCCAGGACCTTATAGTCCACTTCATGCATTTTCGGCATCGTCCGCTCCTTGGAAGGTGAATCAGGTGGGATTCCGGCCACTCACCCGAGCTCGCCCATAGTACTCCCCGCCCCTTTTCCCGAGTTCCACAAACTGCTCCGCGACCTTCACGCCGCTCCCGGAACACCGCGTGACGCGCCCCGGTCCTCTTTGTAGAATCGCCGTTCGCCGCCTCACCGGCGGGTCGAGCTTCGCGAGGGGGAATCGCTTGACGCTGCGACGTAGCGCCCGTCGGACCACGTCCATACTCCTGGCTCTCGCGTTTCATTTCGCGATCCCGGCCATCGCCTCTCCCTCCCCCGCGGCCGGTCTCAAGGCCTCGGCCCGCGAGGTCCAGGTCAGGACCTTGAAGAACGGCATGAAGGTGATCGTCTGGCCCGATCACGATATTCCCAACGTCGCGATGTATACCTGGTTTCGCGTGGGGAGCAGAAACGAGCGGCCTGGAATCACCGGTCTGTCGCACTTTTTCGAGCACATGATGTTCAACGGCTCGCAGCACTATCCGTCCGGAGAATTCGACCGCGTGATGGAGCAAAACGGCGGATCGAACAACGCGTTCACGAGCGAGGATGTGACCGCCTATCAGGACTGGTTCCCGAAGGACATCCTCGAGCTCGTCTTCAGGCTGGAATCGGATCGGATCTGCTGCCTCTCGTTCGATCCGAAGATGGTCGAGAGCGAGCGCCAGGTGGTCTACTCGGAGCGGCGGACCTCGGTGGACAACGACAACGCGAGCCTCCTCGACGAGCAGGTCCAGGCTGCCGCGTACGTAGCGCATCCGTACCATAACCCGGTGATCGGTTGGCCGAGCGACATCGAGCGCTGGACCATCGACGACCTGCGCGACTACTTCAAGATCCACTACGCCCCCAACAACGCGACCATGATCCTCGTCGGAGACGTGGCGCCGGAGGAAGTATTCCGGCTGGCGGAACAATACTTCGGGCCGATCCCGGCCCAGCCCGAACCGCCGGGCGTCAGGACGCAGGAGCCTCCGCAACTGGGGGAGCGGCGGGTTTCGATCCGGAAATTCGGCCAGACGCCGCTCCTCGAGCTGGCGTTCCACACCGGAGCGGCCGACGATCCGCAGGCCGAGGCACGCGATCTCCTCGTCGACATTCTCACTTCCGGGGAATCCTCGCGGCTCTACCGCCGCCTCGTGGACCAGGATCGATTGGCTGTCGACGTGAGCGGATCCGTGAGCCCGGAGGGCTTCGATCCGGGGTTGATCAAGCTCTCGGTCACGGTAGCCCCCGACAAAGGGCCCGAGGCCGCGGAGGCCGCGCTCCTGGACGAGCTTTCGAGGCTCGCGCGGTCCGGCCCGTCCGCGGCCGAGGTCCGAAAAGCGAAGAACACGCAGCTCGCCGCCCATTGGCGCCACATGAAGACCATCAATGAGAAGGCGGAGCGGCTGGGGACCTACGAGGTCTTCCGGGGCGATTACCGGAAGCTCTTCACGGCTCCCGACCGGTATGACCGCGTCACGCGCTCGGAGATTCAGGCCCTGGCCCGAAAGACCCTCGACGCGAAGAACCGGACCGTGGGGATGCTGATCCCTGAAAAATCGGAGACCTCACAATGACCGGACGCTCCATCGCCGCGATGGCCCTGGCCACGGCGCTCGCGGCGCCGGCTTCCGCTCCCGGGATCAACCTGCCTCCGTCGCGCGAAGTTCGATTGCAGAACGGAGCATTCGTGATTCTCGCGGAGAAGCACGATGTTCCGCTGATCGCCTTTTACGCTCTCCTGCGGGGCGGGGGAGTGGGGGACCCCGCAGGAAAAGAGGGGGTGGCCGCGCTCACCGGGGAGCTCCTGCGCAAGGGTGCCGGCAAGCGAAGCGCGCAGGATATCGCGGCGCTGGTCGACGGGCTCGGTGCGACTCTCGGGACCGGGGCCGGTCTCGAAGCTTCCTACGCGTACGGCGAGTTCATGGCGCGCGATCAAGCCGTGATGCTGGATCTCCTGGCGGACATCCTCCTACGGCCCACCTTCCCGGCGGATGAATTCGACAAGGTCAAGGAGCAATCGATCGATGCGCTCCGAGCCGCAAAGGACGATCCTCGGAACGTGATCCGAGACTACGCGTCGGCGTTCTTCTACGGAAACCATCCGTACGGCCGTCCGGTCGACGGGGACGAGGCGACCCTCCGGGGCTTGACCCGGCAGGACGTCGTGGACTTCTTTCGCGCGAATTACGGCGGTGACCGGCTCATCTTGAGCGTCGTCGGGGACTTCAGCGCGGCGGCGATGGAGGCGAAGCTCCGCGGGAAATTTTCCGATTGGCCGAAAGCCCCTTCGGCGGCGCCGGGTCCACCCGCGCCGGCGCGCGTTTCCGGCCGGCGCGTGCTGCTCGTGGACAAGCCGGACGCGACCCAGACCTATTTCTGGATCGGCAATCTTGGCGTCGCGCGCGGGGATCCCGACCGGGTCCCGCTGGATGTCGCGAACACGGCGTACGGGGGACGTTATACCTCGATTCTCAACACGGCGCTTCGGATCCAAGGGGGGCTGACGTATGGCGCCCGGTGGCTGGCGCCCCGCTACATGCAGGCGGGCAGCGTCGCGATCTACTCGTACACCAAGACCGAGACCACCGTGAAAGCGATCGACGTCGCGCTCGAGACCCTGTCCCAGGTGCGCCGCGCCGGTATCGATTCGCTCACGCTTGCCTCCGCCAAGACCTACATCCGGGGGCAGTTTCCGCCCCGCCTCGAGACCGAAGATCAAATCGCGGGCGCGCTCGCGGACGTGACCTTCTACGGCCAGACCCGCGAAGAATTGGAGGGATACGCCCCGAAGGTGGCGGCGGCCCGCTCGGAGGACGTGACGCGCGTCGTTCAACGCGTCTATCCGCCTCTGGAAGACCTTACCTTCGTGTTGGTGGGCGATGCTGCTAAGATCCGCGCCGCCGTGAGGAAGTACGGACCGCTGACGGACGTGAAGATCGCCGAGCCGCTGCTTTCGCGGCTCCGGCCGGGAGCCCGGGACGGACGTCACAGGGGAGGGGACCGTGGTTAGAAGCAAGGTGTGGCTCTGGGTCTGTTTCACGCTGGGCGTCGCCGTCGCGACGGCGGCCTTCGCGGACCAAGACGCGAGGGAGAGGGCGCAGGACCGCGCGCAGATTCGCACCGACCGCGTCGAGGTGAGCCGCGACGTGGCGGAGGTGAGGCGGCTCGAACGGCTCCTCGCGCACCTGGACAGCGCG